>CAYYSW010000259.1:0-4132 GCA_964474395.1 uncultured Halobacteriales archaeon | reverse complement strand
GTGGACGATGACAGACCTCTCGCGGCGCCGGGTCCTCGCGGCCGGCGGCCTCCTCGCCGCCGGCACCGCCGTCGGTTCGGTGCTCGTGGGCGAGAACTCGGACGGTGACGGGCCGTCCGGCGACACGAGCGGCGCGCCCACGGACGCGACGGACACCACCACGCAGTCGGCCGATACCCCTGCCGGGCCGGCCCGGGAGGACTTCGTCTGGGCCGAACACGCGCTCTGGCAGGAGGCGGACCTCCGGCGCAACCTCCTCGCGTTCGCGGCCCGCAACGACCTCGCGCTGGTCGTCGCCAAGGCCGACGCGACGAGCGAGAACACCGAGGAACTGTGGACGGTCCTCGACGCCGCGAGCGACCAGGGTATCCCCGTCTGGTTGAACACGGGCGTCCTCCGCAGTCTCTCGGCGAAGGAGTTCGTCACCGACGCGACCGCCCGCGACCGCCACCTCGACGCGCTGAAGGACGTGGCCGAGCGCTACAGCGAGACGATGCCGGAGGGCAACCTCGTCCTCTGGCAGGAGGCACCCGTCGCCGGCGAGTGGGTGAAAGGCGGCGCGTGGAACGACGCGGCCGTCGCCAACCTCGAATCGTACGGTCCCGCGATATTCGACGCCCAGCGGTCGGCTGTCAGGGAGGTCGCCCCCGACCTCGACGTCGGCGTCTTCCTCCACTTCCCCTACGTCATCGAGTCCCGCCAGCCCGAGGTGTTCGCCGACCTGATGGACGCCCTCGCCGACCGGGACGCGCGCCCTGACTTCGCGTTCACCGACTTCTACCGCGGGTGGTACGAGAAGGACGTGGGGCCCGGCCCTGCCACCGCCGCGGTCCGCAGCCTCGTCCGCAACGCCCGCCGGCACGCCGACGCGCCCGCCTACTTCCTCGGGCAGGCCCACACCGTCAACCCGCGTCACACGCCGAGCAGGGCGTCGATGCGCATGGATCTCCGGGCCGCCCTCGGCGCGGGCGCGTCCGGGGTGGGGTGGTACGCCCGGACGGTCTACAAGCAGACCCGACGGGGCTTCGACCCGTACATCCCCAACCGTGCCTCCGAGGACGCCGTCCCCGACGCCCCGGCGGTGAACACGTTCACCGTCGCTCGCGACCGCTACCTGTTCGCCTACGCCCAGACGTTCGGGGCACAGCGGGGGTTCGATCCCGGCGTGCGCTTCGACCTCTGGGTCCACGGGTCGTCGCTCGGCTTCCACGACCACGCCGTCTCCGTTCGGACGGCTCACGGGTGGACCTTTCTCGGCGACGTCGCGGGCTACGTCGAGGACACGTACGCGACCGGCGAGGACCACGTCTCGGCGTTCCACGCACTCGACGCGGAGCGGTTCGTCCGGGACGGGACGCTCGACGTGCGCATCGAGACGCCCCCGGACGCGACCGACGGGCACCTCCGCGGCCTCGCCGTCGTGCCGTTCGACCCCGCGCTGTACGTCGGCGAACCCGAGGCGACCCGCCTCGTGGCCGAGCGCGACGTCGCCCCGTACGCCTACGGGCGCCTCCCGGCGGACCTCCCGCTCGACGCCGGCGGCGCCGTCGAACTCTCCGTCCCGGTCGGGGACGCCGAGCGACCGCTCGTCTCGCTCGTCCACCCCGACCGGACCGAGCTCTTCGACGCGCTGGCCGCCTTCGAGCGGCGCGAGGGGGTCGACCCCGCGGACCGCTTCGACCTCTGGGTGGCGGGCCGGGGCGCCGGCGACGCCCTCTCCGACCTCGGGGGGCTGTTGCCCGACGCCGCCCCCGACCCGGCGGCGACGGCGACCGGGGGGGAGGCCGCCGTCGCCTACGGCCTCCCGCGGGAGGCGGTGCTCGGCGAGTACCCGTCGGCGGCGCTCACGGACGCGATAGGGCGGGCCGGCGACGGCGTCCGGGCGCTCTACGCGATGCCGTACTTCGGCCGTGACGACCTCTACACCCCCGAGCGGGTGGCCGGCCTCCTCGACGACCAGCCCGACGAGGTGGGGACGTACAGCATCGCCGCCGAACGCCGGTGACTACTCCATCGGGTAGAGCACGCGCCCGACCATCGACATGACCGTCTCGCCGTCGTCGTTCGTGGTGACGGTCCGCGAACAGACGAGGCCGACGCCCTCGCGGAAGGGTTCCTTCTCGAGCACCTCTGTCGAAAGCGAGAGGACGTCGCCCGGCCGGACGGGGTTGGGCCAGCGCAGTTCGTCCACGCCGACGGCGCCCATCGCGCCCGAGTCGTTCAGTTCCCCGTCGACGAGCATCCGCATCGTCATCGCGGCGGTGTGCCAGCCGCTGGCGACGAGCCCGCCGAAGATGGACGACTCGGCGGCGTCCTCGTCGACGTGGAACGACTGGGGGTCGTACTGCCCCGCGAACTCGAGTATCTCCTCGCGCGTGACCTCGTACTCGCCGAACGAACGGGTGTCGCCGACGGTGACGTCCTCGTAGGTCTGGTAGTGGCTCACGGGCCGTCCCTCTCGGGCGGGTCGGATAAGCGTTCGCGGGCGCGAGCGCGGATGTCGGTGCCCACGGATACGGGCGGACGACTGCGGGTGCGGGGACGCGACCCGACCGCGAGCGAAGGCGGGAGGCACTTGCCGCCCCGGGCGCACAGTCGGGTATGGACGAGGGGACGACTACCGGTGGGGACGGGGGCGAGGACGGCGACACGGGGGGGACGGACGGCGAGTCGGCCGCGGACCGACACCTCCGTGCGGGCGTCGTCCTCTACGACGCCGGCGAGTTCCACGCCGCCCACGACCCGTGGGAGGCCCACTGGCTGGCGCTCGCCGAGGACCCGGACACGCCGGACGACGGCCCCGAACGGCGGTTCTTCCAGGGGCTGGTCCAGACGACCGCGGCGGTCCACCACGCCCGCCGGGGCAACTGGAACGGCGCGACGGGGCTGGCGCGGGGCGCCCTCGGCTACCTCGACGATCTCGGCGACACCTACCGAGGCGTCGCGCTCGTGCCCGTGCGGTCGTACCTCGGAACGCTCGCGGCCGACCCCGAGGTCGCCGAACGCGGTTCGCCGGCCGGACTACTCGTCGAGGGTCGGGCGCTCGCCGCGGCGGACCTCTCCTTCGAGGCGCTCGTCCTCGCGGTCCGGGCGCTCGTCGAAGAACACGGCTACGACGAGACCGTGACCGAGCGGGCAGTCGAGTTCGCCCGGGCGGACCTCGACGGCGGGACGGCGGCGAGTCCGTTCATCGCCCTGCTCTATGACTTCGTCGCGGGGCGGAACCGCGCGCTCGTCTTCCAGCGACTGAGAGAACACGTCGACCGACGGGACCACCGCGAGTCGGACGTCGCCGGGCTGTTCGACGCGAGCGCGGGCGAGCGAGAGGACTGACCCCCGCGAACCGTGGCTTCCCCGGTTTCCCACCCATCCTTGTGATGGTACCGCCACTGCAACCGAGCGCGACGTCCGATTAGACAGAAGTCGAGCGGAGTCGGGGTTGGTTCCAAATTCGTACAGCAAAACGCGCGATTTTGAAATCGATTCCAAAACACTTACCCGTGTGCTTCGTCTGTGTCTATTCGTAATGGCAAACGGTACGGTTGACTTCTTCAACGACACGGGCGGTTACGGCTTCATCGAGACTGAGGATTCCGACGACGACGTGTTCTTCCACATGGAAGACGTCGGCGGCGAGGACCTGACGGAAGGAACGGACGTCGAGTTCGACATCGAACAGGCCCCCAAGGGCCCCCGCGCGACGAACGTCGTCCGCGCATAGAGCGTTCGCACTGTCGCCGTCAGGCGACGTAGCGTAACGATCTTCTCGAACCACTTACCCCGACAGGAGCGACCGCTCCGCGGGATGCGGGCTTTTAGCTTCATCGACCCCCAGTCACGGATCGGCGAGTTCCGTTTCCATTTTCGTTTCCGTCTCCGGCGACGGCCGCGAGGTCGGGCGTGCGGGCGCCCCCGACTACTCGTCGAACTTCGCGGAGTTGTCCTGCGGGTCGTAGCCCAGCACCTCGCGGGCGCGCCGGATGGAGTAGTACTTCCGGTCGTTGTCGGAGATGCCGTAGACGATCTCGTAGTCGTAGTCGGCCTCCAGCGCACACTGGTGGAGCTGGGCGCAGTCGCGGGCGGAGAGCCACATGGCCTGGCCGCGCTCGTAGTTGACGGGCGGGTGGTCGTG
>CAYYSW010000258.1:0-4134 GCA_964474395.1 uncultured Halobacteriales archaeon | reverse complement strand
CAAGGGGCCCGAACTGCTCAACAAGTTCGTCGGGGAGTCCGAGAAGGGCGTCCGCGACGTCTTCGAGAAGGCCCGCGCGAACGCGCCCACGGTGGTGTTCTTCGACGAGATCGACTCCATCGCGGGCCAGCGCGGCCGCAACATGAGCGACTCGGGCGTCGGCGAACGCGTCGTCTCCCAGTTACTGACGGAACTCGACGGCCTGGAGGAACTGGAGGACGTCGTCATCGACGCCGCGACGAACCGGCCGGACCTCATCGACTCGGCGCTGCTCCGCCCGGGCCGCCTGGACCGCCACGTCCACGTGCCCGTCCCCGACGAGGAGGCGCGCGAGAAGATCTTCGAGGTCCACACGCGGAACAAGCCGTTGGCCGACGACGTCGACCTCGACCGCCTCGCCCGGCGCACGGAGGGCTACGTCGGTGCGGACATCGAGGCGGTGGCCCGCGAGGCGGCGCTCGTCGCCACCCGCGAGTTCATCAGGTCCGTCGACCCCGATGACGTCGAGGGGAGCGTCGGCAACGTCCGCATCACGATGGACCACTTCGAGGACGCCCTCGAGGAGGTGCAGGCGAGCGTCACCGAGGAGACCCGGCAGCGCTACGCCGACATCGAGGAACGGTTCAACCGCGGGGAGAGCCCCGAGGACGCCGAACAGGTCAGCCGGACGTTCCAGTAGGAACCTCCATCGTTTTCTTCGCCGGGTGGCGCGGAGCCGTCTCGCCCTCGAAAACCCTGGACGAAAACGGATCGGTTCCTCGTTCGCGCTCGGAACCGGTGAACCGCGCTCGTTTCACCTGCGCGGACGTTTCGGGCGCCCCGAGATCCGATACCGACCCGCCTTCCGCCGCTCTCGTCGGGTACGTCCGAGTAGTCGGTTCGAGCGTAGTCGTTCGACGAGGGGCGGATGCCGTTCGCAACGGGACGACAGTCCGACGCGCTTTCAGTCCCGCTTCGGGAGACTCCCGATACCTGAGCGTACGTCCGGTGGATTGTAGTGGACCGAACGAGGAACGCTTCACACCGAGAGACGACGGGCCGTCCATGATCGCGATTGATTACCCCCTTGCTCTGCCGAGTGACATGGGGTCGCTCGCGTCCTGTCGCTCACCCCCGATTGCACCCCGCCTCCAGACAGCGTGGATATCCGGAGACCGCGCGCCACCCGTGAACGACGGTGGTCGTCGGTGACACACCCGTTGGTGCTCCTGGGACTCGTAGTGGTGTCTACCGGTGTCATCTGGAAGGGGAGCGAAGTACTCGAAGGGTCCGCAGAGCGGCTCAGCAAGCACTACGGCCTGCCGTTGGGCGTACACGGCGCGGTCGTTGTCGCGATCGGCTCGAGCTTCCCGGAGCTGAGTTCCGTCGTCATCAGTACGGTCATTCACGGGGAGTTCTCGCTCGGCCTCGGTGCGATCGTCGGGAGCGCCGTGTTCAACCTGCTCGTCATCCCGGCGGTCTCCGCCCTGGCCAGCGATACCTTCGAATCGACACGGGACATCATCCACAAGGACGCCCAGTTCTACATCATCAGCATCCTGGTCCTGTTCGTCACGTTCGCGCTCGGGGCGACCTACGTCCCGGGCGGGACGAACAGCGCGGCCATCCTGACGCCCTTCCTCGTGTTGTTCCCGCTCGCGACCTACTGCGTCTACGTCTTCTTGCACCAGCAGGACACACGCGAACACGTGAGCGCCGAGGGGGTAGACGTCGAGTCGCGAAGGGAATGGGGGCGACTCGTCCTCTCGCTCGTCGTCATCGCGGTCGGCGTCGAGGGGATCGTCCGTGGCGCTCTCGGGTTGGGCTGACGGTCATCGCGGTCGGAACGAGTCTCCCCGACGCGTTCGTCAGCGTCCGCGCCGCACAGCAGAACAACGACGTCACCAGTCTGACGAACGTCCTCGGGAGTAACACGTTCAACCTCCTCGTCGCGATTCCCATCGGCGTCCTCATCGCCGGGCCGACGGAGATCAACTTCCTGCTCGCCGTCCCGTTGTTGGGGTTCCTCGGGTTCGCGACGATCGTGTTCGTCGTGTTCACCCGGACGCGCCTCGAACTGACCTCACGTGAAGCGTACGGCTTCATCGCCCTGTATGGGGCGTTCCTCGTCTGGATGGGCCTCGAGACGCTCGGCGTCATCGAGACCGTCAAAGGGATCTGATCGTCGCGACCACCGACCGAACGACATCCGCCGGCACCCGGCCGTTCGTGAGACCCCCACGCCCGATCGACGCTCGCGACGACCGGCGAGGTCTGGTGTTCCAGAACGGGCCACCGAGGCTCCCCGGGAGGGAAGGGGTCGATGACCGCCACGACGATGCCTGCGACCCCCATTCGAATCCCGGCGACGTACCACCGCTTCCGTCGGAACCTCGCGCTTGGAGCTGAGCGAGCGGATGCTCACGGACCGGCAGACCACGTACCCCGTCGTGGACGAGCCCGGGCCGGTCGTCGGCGTCGTCTCGCTCGAACACCTCCGACGTGGCCGCCGACAGGACGCCGATACCGTCCGGGAGTTCATGTCGGAGACAGCCCTCACCGTGTCGCCGGATACCCCTATGTTCGAGGCCGTCGGTCCGACGAACAGGGCGGAAGCGAAGACCGCCATCGTCGAGGAGAACGGGGAGGTGGCCGGGGTGGTCGCTGCCGCGGCCCTGACGACGGCGCTCCGGATTCGCTGGGAAGCCGGAACCGGCGTTTCCCCTCGTGCGGCGATGTAGAGACGCGTGAAACGGTGAGCGTAGTCAAAGCGGTGACCCACACGTCTAACGAACGTACAATCGCCCGGCTCGCGCCCGAACTCACGGCGGCCGAGAGGACGCGCGACCCGTCCGTCGGTCAGTCCAGCCGCTCGGCGGCGTTCCGCTGGAGGAGGGGTTCGGCGTTCGCGCTCGGGAGGGTCACCACGTCCTCGCTCGCCAGGTCGTAGGAGCGCTCGTCGATACCGAGTATCTCGCCGACGTCCTGCGTGATGCGGACGGTGGTCCGTTCGACGGTCTCGTCCCGTCCGTCCTGCTCGCCGCTCGCGTCGGGCGTCCGCCCGTCGTCGGGCGTCTCCGGGGCGGCGGTGGGCGCTCGCGCGGCGTCCACGTCCGGTTCCGGCGTGTCCGGGGGGACCTGCCGGCCCTCGCTGTCGCGGGCCTGCCCGGTCGGGTCCGCGCCCGCCTCCGGTGGCACCTCCGACGGAGCCGAGTCGGCGTTCCCCTCGGCTTCCGAGGTGTCGGCGGGGACGTTCCCGCCCATGACGTCCGCCGCGCTGACGCTCTCGGTGGCGTCGGCACGCGGGTCCGGGTCCGCCCCGGACGCTTGGGCGGAGTTCGGTGTCTCGGTCGGCGTGCCCCCCGACTCGTGTGGTCGGGTGGGCGTCTCGGGCGGTCGCCCGGCCTTCCGCGAGGGGTCGCCCTCGACGGAGTCCACCGGCGAGGAGTCGTCCTCGGGGGCCGTCGCGGCCCCCTCCTCCGAGCGGTCGTCGGTCTCGGTGGGGTCGCCGGCGACCACCTCGTCGAGGACGTGCGCCCGGTTGGCCTCGATGGTGTCCACGAGTCGCTCGAAGACGTCCATCTCCTCGGTCGTGAGGCCGGAGGCGTCGGCGGCCATGCCGGCTGCCTCCAGGCTCGCCTGCTTGACCAGCTTCCCGATGCGGCGCTCGTAGATGGCCTCGACCGTCCGCTCTGCGGTCTTGATGTCGTCGGTGAGCCGGCGGACCTCGGGGGCGTCGAACGGGTCGTCCGCGGCCTCGGCGGCCCGTTCGCGCTCCTCGCGCAACTGGGCGATGAAGCGCCCGGCCTCCTCGTAGAAGGACTCCCGGAGTTGCTGGAGGCTGTCGGTCTGGCGCTCCCGGCTCTGGACCGATTGGAGTTCGTCGAGGTTCATCTGTTGGTCATTCCGTTTCCGTGGACTTCCGCGCGTGGCCGCGGGCCATCAGGAACACGCCCACGCTCTCCTTCACGCTGTTGATTCCCTCCGAGAGCTTATACGTTTCCCCGTCGAGTTCGACCGTCCGCGCCTCGTCGAGTTCGACCGCGATGTCGTGGCCGCGAAAGAGCTCCGGGACGGCGTCGACCAGCGGGTCGAAGTCGTCAACGTCGTCCCGGTCGATGCGCCGAACCTCGAGGCCGCTCCCGCCGTGGAGGC
>CAYYSW010000257.1:0-4198 GCA_964474395.1 uncultured Halobacteriales archaeon | reverse complement strand
GCGGCTGACCGACGGCGGGAACACGGTCGTGGTGGTCGAACACGAACTGGACCTCGTGAAGAACGCCGACCACATCGTCGACCTCGGGCCGGAGGGCGGCGAGAACGGCGGTGCCCTCGTCGCAGCGGGCACCCCCGAGGAGGTGGCGACCGTCGAGGCGTCCCACACGGGGCGGTACCTGCGTGACCTCCTGCCGGACGTGGACCTCGACGGCCCGCGGGCGGACGAGAAGCGCGTGAAGGCCGCCGCGGGCGACGACGACTAGTCGGACCCCCCCGGCGACGAACCGTTTTCCCTCCGGGACGGGTAGCCGAGGTATGCAGGTCGCCGTCCTCACCGAACCCGGTACGCTGGAACTCGAAGAGCGAGCGCGACCCGACCCCGCACCCGGCGAGGTCCTCGTCCGCGTCGGCGAGGTGGGCATCTGCGGGTCTGACCTCCACTACTACGAACACGGGCGCATCGGCGACTACGTCGTCGAGTCGCCCCTCGTCCTCGGCCACGAGGCGGCGGGCGAGGTGGTCGGAACGGGTCGCGGGGTCACGGCCCTCGGGTCCGGCGACCGGGTGGCCCTCGAACCGGGGGTCCCCTGCCGGGCGTGCGAGTTCTGCAAGCGCGGCGAGTACCACCTCTGTCCGGACGTGCGGTTCATGGCGACGCCGCCCCACGACGGCGCCCTGGCGGAGTACGTCGCGTGGCCCGCCGACTTCTGTCACCACCTCCCGGGGGACGTGAGCACGCGGGCGGGAGCGCTCTGTGAACCGCTCTCGGTGGGCATCCACGTCTGCCGGCGCGGCGAGGTGGGCGTCGGCGACGCGGTGCTGATCACCGGCGCCGGCCCCATCGGTCTGCTGACGATGGAGGCAGCGCGGGCCGCGGGCGCGACGGAGGTCCTCGTGGCGGACGTGGTCGAGGCGAAACTCGACCGGGCGCGGTCCCGGGGGGCGGACGCGGCAATCGACGCCGGCGGCGACCTCGCGGACGAGGTCGCCGAGTACACCGACGGGCGGGGCGTGGACGTGGTCGTCGAGGCGTCGGGCGCGCGCCCGGCGATCGAGGCCGCTCCCGGGTGCGCCCGGCGTGGCGGCGTCGTCGTGCAGGTCGGCCTCGCAGCACAGGCCGACGCCGAGTACGACGTCCTCTCGCTCGTGGACGACGAACTCGACGTCCGCGGGTCGTTCCGGTACAGCAACACCTACCCGGCGGCGGTGTCGTTGCTGGCCGACGGGCAGGTGGACGTCGAGGGCATCGTGGACTTCACGGCCCCGCTGGCGGACGTGTGTGGAGCGTTCGAACGGGCGCGCGACCCCGAGGTGGTCAAGGGCTGTCTGACGCTGTAGCGCGCGGTCGAAACCGTCATCCCCCCGGGGACGAACGAACGTACCATGCACACGGACGACACGCGGGGTGAGCGGTGAGTGGCGCGCTACGAGGTCGAACGGACCGTGAAGACGGTCGTGACGGTCAGCGAGTCGACGGAGGGGACCGCGCGCAGCAGCGCCCGGCGGAAGCTCCGCGAGCGGTTGCGCGACGCCGGACCCGAGTCCGCGGCGTTCTCGGTCGAGCACGCGGCGGTGTACGAACAGCCGGCGGCGCCCTTCGAGCCCTACCGCATCGAGCTGACTGCCACGCTGGCGGTCACGCTGTCCGGCGAGAGCGAGGCGAGTGCCCGCGAGGCGGGCGTCGAGCGCATCGAGTCGTGGCTGGCGGCGAGCGACCTCGACGGCTACGAGTACGGGGGCGACGCCGCCGTCGCGAGCGCGTAGCGCGGCGCGGCGGGACGGCGAGCGCACCGAGACGGACGGTTCTTTCCCCTCCGAGGCGGACAGTAGGGTATGACACGCTGGTACGCCGCCCTCCGCGACGCGTTGCTCGTCCTCGACGATGCGGACGGCTGGACGGCCCGCGAGCGCTTCGCGGACCACGATCTGGAGTGTGTCGCCGCCTCGCCCGACGCGCCCGACCGGGTGTTCTGTGGCACCTTCGACGCCGGCCTCCGGCGGAGCACCGACGGCGGGGAGACGTGGGAGCGCGTCGGCGGGGGCGTCGTCGGCGAGTCCGTCACCGCCGTCACCGTCAGCCCCCACGACCCCGACGAGGTGTGGGCGGGCACGGAACCCTCGCGGGTGTATCGCTCGACGGACGGCGGCGGGACGTGGGCGGAGCGGCCGGGGCTGACCGCCCTCCCCTCCAGCGAGGAGTGGTACTTCCCGCCCCGGCCGGAGACACATCACGTCCGCTGGATAACACAGGACCCCCACGACCCCGACCGCCTCGCGGTGAGCATCGAGGCGGGCGCGCTCGTCACCAGCGAGGACCGCGGCGAGACGTGGGACGACCGCGTCCCGTCCGCACGTCGGGACAACCACACCCTCGCGACGCACCCCGACGCGCCGGGGCGGATGTACGCCGCCGCGGGCGACGGCTACGCCGAGACGACCGACGGCGGCGAGACGTGGGACGACCCGCATGCGGGTCTCGACCACCGCTACTGCTGGAGCGTCGCCGTGGACCCGGGTGACCCGGACACCGTCGTCGTCTCGGGGGCGTCGAGCGCGTGGACCGCTCACACCCCCTCGCACGCCCAGTCGTACGTCTATCGGACCGACGGCGGGGAGTGGGAGCGGGCGATGGACGGCCTCCCGGACCCGGAGGGCCTCCTGCGTGCCGTCCTCGCCTCGGGGGGCGACGGCGAATTCTGCGCGCTGACGAACCACGGCCCGTTCCGCTCGACGGACGCGGGGCGGACGTGGGACGCTATCGACGTGGCGTGGCAGGACGCCTACCGCGGGCAGGCGCCGCGCGGTCTCGCCGTAATCGGGGACCCGGGCAACGAGTAAAGATGGAAGATACTTGAGCGGGGACGCGTGAAGGGAGGACAGATGCACGATTTCATCGTCGTGGGCGCCGGTCCGGCGGGGTCGCGCTTCGCCCGGCGGAGCGCCGAACGCGGCCGCGACGTCCTCGTCTTCGAACAGGGGGAGGTGGGCAAGCCCCTCGCGTGTTCGGGACACGTCAGCCTCGACCTCTGGGAGTACGTCCCCGACGACGCCCGCGGGGACCTCTTCCAGAACGAGATCCGCGGCGCGCGCTTCCACGTCGGCGGTCCCGACACCGCCGGCGAACCGTTCTACCGGCGCGAGGCCATCTCGAACGCCATCGACCGCGTCGGCCTCGACCGGACCCTCGCGCGGGTCGCGGGCGAGGCGGGCGCGGACGTCCGCGACAACCACACCGTCACCGACGTCACCGAGACCCGCGAGGGCGTCGAGGTGGTCGTCTCGGGGCCCGAGGGCGTCGAGACACACGAGGCGCGGATGGTCGTCGGCGCGGACGGCCCCCGCTCGCGGGTCCGGGCGGCGTGTGGCCTCCCCGAGCCCGGCGAGTTCCTCCACGGCGTCCTCGGGTTCGATGCCGACCCCGACCACCAGGACTTCGTGGACGTCCACCTCACAGTCCCGCGCTTTTTCGCGTGGCGCATCCCGCGGGGCGACGGCGGCGTCGAGTACGGCCTCGCGGCCCGCCCCGGCGACGACGTCTCCGGGCGGTTCGACCGGCTGTGTGACGAGTACGACGTCGAACTCGACCGCCGGTGTTCGGGGCTCATCCCCATCGGCCCGCCCAAGCGGGTGACCGGTCGGCGGAGCCTCCTGCTGGGCGACGCGGCGGCACAGACCAAGCCGTTCACCGGCGGGGGCATCCTCTACGGGATGCGCGCGGCCGACCACGCCGCCCGCGAGGTGGACCCCACCGAACCGGGGACGCTCGGCGACTACGAGCGGGCGTGGCGCGCCGACCTCCGCACCGAGATCCGACTGGGTCACGCCGTCAGGCTGGCGTACTCGCTGCCCCGGCCCCTCCAGCGGGCGGGTCTGAAGGCCCTCTCCGGGGAGATAGCGGTCCACATGGACGAGCCATCGACGCTGTTCTCGCGCGAGCAGCTGCGGGCGTGGGCCGGACGGTAGAGGGGTTCGACCGGCCGACCCGGTGTCGCCCGGACGGTTCAGTCGTCGCTGGAGTCGTAGCCGAGCGCCGCGGCCACGTCGAGGAGGCCGGCGCCGGACTCGTTGCTCGAGAGGCCGATGTCCTCGGCGCTGTTCTTGAGCGTGGAACGGGCGGAGGAGTTGGACTCGCCGTTGGCGATCAACTGGCCGGCCGCGCCGGCGACGTGCGGGCAGGCCATCGACGTGCCCGAGAA
>CAYYSW010000256.1:0-4200 GCA_964474395.1 uncultured Halobacteriales archaeon | reverse complement strand
CGAGGAGGGACAGGCGCTCGTGTTCGTCGCCTCCAGACAGGACACCGTCCGGGCGGCGGAGAAGGCCCGCGACGTCCTCGCCTCCCGCGACGTGCCGATGGGCGCGCGCGGCGACTACGACTTCCACACGGAGACGCAGGACCTCCAGAACCAGACGCTCCGGAAATCAGCCCTCGACGGGGTGGGCTTCCACCACGCCGGCCTCTCCCGGGAGGACAAGAACAACGTCGAGGCGTGGTTCAAGCGCGGGGACATCCAGTTGCTGTTCTCGACCTCGACGCTCGCGTGGGGCGTCAACCTCCCCGCGCGCTGTGTCGTCATCCGGGACACGAAGCTCCACGACCCGCTGGAGGGGGAGGTGGACATGAGCCCCCTCGACGTCCTCCAGATGCTCGGGCGGGCCGGGCGGCCGGGCTACGACGACGCGGGCTACGCCTACGTCGTCTGTGACGGCGCTGACGCCGACAAGTACCGGCGGCTCCTCCACGAGGGCAAGGAGATCGAGTCCCGGCTGGCCGAGGACCTCGAATCGCACCTCAACGCCGAAATCGCGCTCGGGACCATCCGCGCGCTGGACGACGTGATGGACTGGCTGGAGACCACCTTCTACTCGGTGCGCGCCGAGAGCGCCCCCGACCGCTACGACTACGGCGGCCGTCTGCGCGAACGGGTCCGCGGGACGCTCTCGGAGCTCGTCGAGGGCGGCTTCGTCGCGACGGGCGAGGACCTCGGCGTCGAGGGGACGGCACTGGGACGTCTCACGTCGCGGTACTACCTCCGACTGGACACCGCCGAGGGGTTTCACGACCTCGCCGGACGTGAGGACCTCACGGAGGCGGACGTCCTCCGGGCCGTCGCGGACGCCGCCGAGTTCGACAGCGTCTCCTGCCGGCAGTCGGAACGCGAGGCGGTGAGCGCCGTCCTCTCCGGGCGCGGGTCGGGCCTCGACGACGGGAACCGGAAGGTGCTCGCCATCCTCCGGTCGTCGATGACGGGCTCCACGCCGGGCGAACTCACGAGCGACGCGTGGGTCATCCGGCAGAACGCCCTTCGGCTGCTCGCGGCCCTCCAGGAGTTCCTCGACCGCTTCGCGGGGCCGGCCGCAGCCAACCTCGCCCGACGCGTCGAGGCGCGCGTCGAACACGCCATCAGCGCGGGCGCAGTGGGCCTGACGGCCATCGACGGCGTTGGGTCGGGCCGCGCGAAGAAACTCGCCGGCGACGGCATCGCCACCCCTGCCGACGTCGTCGCGGCGGGCATCGACGGCCTCGTCGCCGCCGGCCTCTCGGAGGGCATCGCGGAGCGAATCGCCGAGGGCGCCCGCGGCCTCCCCGCCGTCGCGGTGGACTGGGGCGACTTCCCCGAGACCATCGCGCGGGGCACCAACGACATGCGCGAGGTGACCGTCCGTTCGACGGCCGGCGGCGCGCGCGCGGGCGTGGACGTCACCGTCAACGGCGTCGCCATGACCGACACGACCGCGTTCCTCGGCGAGACGACCGTCCCCGTGGGCGTCTTCGGCGGGAGCGCCGACGAGATGGAATACACAGTCACCGTCGCGTTCCCCGACCTGCCGCTCGTCCCAGTCGAGGAGTCCCGGACGGTGCGCGTCGAGTAGCCCGCCCTCCGCTCTCTCCTCCCGGCGTTCAAGTACGATGACGGGACCAGGCCCTCCCATGTCCGACAGCGATAGCCTGCGCGTCGTCGCCGGCGAGTGTACGACCGAGTTCGCGGGGAGCCGCGAGCACGTCCAGCGGGGACACGTCGTCTGCCTGCTCAAGCCCGACAACACCGTCCTCGTCCACGACGCGGACGGCTACCAGCCGGTGGCGTGGCTCACCCGCCCCGAGAGCCGGTCGGTCGGGGGCGATCCCCTCGTCGTCGAAGCATGGAACGGTTGCGAATCGTACGATTCGCAAGCAAACCAGAACGCGAGGCGTTCTGGTGACGGCGACCAGCACCTCCGGGTGACCGTCCACCGCGAACACGACGTCGGGTCGTACCCGGCGAGCGTCGCGGGCGTCCCGGTCGGGACGTGTCCGGAGTGCGCCGGGACGGGGACCAACCCGGAGCAGGGAGGTACACTCGTCCGCTCGCGCGGCGGCGTCGAGTGTCTCGACTGCGGCGTGCGCTACGGCATCCCGACGGACGCGACGGTGCTCGATTCGACCTGTGACGACTGCGGCCTCCCGACGATGCGCGTCGAGCGCGGCGCGCCCTTCGAGCTCTGCATCGACCGGTCGTGCGAGTCGCTGGACGAGGCGGTGACCGGGGCCTTCGACCGGGCCTGGGACTGTCCGGAGTGCGGGAGCGACCTCAGAACCCTCCGGCGCGGGGGTCTCATCGCGGGTTGCGACGCGCACCCCGACTGCGAGACGGCCTTCGCCGTCCCCGAGGGCGTCGTCGCGGGGACCTGCGGGTGCGGACTGCCGGTCTTCCGAACGCCGCGGGGGGTGCGCTGTCTCGACTCGACGTGCGAGGCCGACCGGGGCGCCTGAGGCCCCACGACGGGTCTCGCGAGGGGAAGGGTCTTGTCCCCAGGCCGGGGACGGGTGGACATGAACGCGACACTCGACGGCGACGTGGTCCACCTCGCGGAGCCGGGTCGCGAGCGGTTCTACGACTCGCGGGGGTACGGCCGCCCCGACGGCGGCGGCCTCGACCTCGCGCCGGTGGAGGCGGCCCACCTGCTCTTTCGTGGCGACCTGGAAGGGGTAGCGGGGATGGGCTTCCGTGCCTTCCTCGCCGCCACCGACTGTATGCTCCCCTTTCTCGTCTACAAGGACCTCCGGGACCGGGGGTTCTACCTCTCGCCCGCCCGCGAGGGCTGGGTCGACGACCCGGGCGACGCCGACCTGGTGGTCTACCCGCGGGGGTCCGGCCCGTGGGGCGACGCGGTCGACTACCGGATGCGCGTCGTCGGCGAACGGGAGTCGGTCCCGGCCGGGGACCTTGCGGGGACGCTCGCCGTGGTCGACGAGGAGTCGGAGATAACCTACCTCGACGTCTCGACGCCGGAGCTCGACGGGTCGAGCGGCTCCGACCTCCCCGAGGGCGTCCCGGGGTCGCTGCTGGCCGACCGTGTCGTCCTGTGGGACCCGCCGACGCACCTCTACACCCGGGGGTTCTTCGGCCAGCCGCTGGACGGCCGGGAGGCGACCGGCCCCCTCCAGTGCTCGCTGGTCGAGGCGGCGTATCTCGCCGACCGCGGGGCCATCCGGGTGGACGCGGGCCACGACGCCGTCATCGAGCGGGGTCGGAAGGTCGAGGGCGAACGCTTCGACCGCCGGCTCGCCGTCTACCACGGGCTCCGCGAGCGCGGCGTCGTCCCCAAGACGGGCTTCAAGTTCGGCGCGGACTTCCGGACCTACGCCGACGTCGAGAGCGTCGAGGACCTCGGGCACTCGGAGTTCCTCGTGCGCGTGGTGCCGGCCGACCACGCCTTCTCGCCGCGCGACCTCGCGCTCGACGTGCGCCTCGCCCACGGCGTCCGCAAGACGATGACGTTCGCGCTGGCCGACGACGGCGACGTGACGTGGCGGGCCGTCTCGCGGCTGACGCCGTAGAGCGAGACGAGAACACGAACCGTTTTGCCGCTGTCCGACCGCATGAGAGACAACGACCGTTCTCACGCCATGGCAGACCACGACGACTCAGACCCAGACCCACCGACGGACGCAGGGACCGAGACCGGCAGCGACGAGCGGGAGCGACCCGACGGGGACACGCCGATGACCGACGGCGGGGCGAGCGGGGCGGCGGGGGCCGACGACGTCGTCCTCGACCCGTGGGGCTCCTCGACCGTCGACGACTACCGGAAGCTGTTCGACCAGTTCGGCATCGAGGAGTTCGACGACCTGCTCTCGGAGGTGCCGAACCCCCACTACCTGATGCGCCGCGGGGTCATCTTCGGCCATCGCGAGTACCGCCGCGTGCTGGAGGCGATGCGCGACGACGAACCCGCGGCCGTCCTCTCGGGGTTCATGCCCACCGGCGACCCCCACATCGGACACAAGCTGGTGTTCGACGAGATAATCTGGCATCAGCAACAGGGCCTCGACGCCTACGCGCTCATCTCGAGCGGCCGCGAGCCCTACCTGGGCGTGACGCTCTCCTACGGCGCCGACGACGAGGCGCCCGTGGCGGCGCCGGGCGCCGTGGCCCTGCGCGGCGCCGCGGCCACCGCCGCGCCCGTGTCGG
>CAYYSW010000255.1:0-4227 GCA_964474395.1 uncultured Halobacteriales archaeon | reverse complement strand
GAAGACGATGCCCACGTCCCGGTCCTCGACGGGGACACCCGCCATCCCCCGGCCCCCGAAGTGGACCGTCCCCGCGGTGGGCGATTCGAGACCCGCGATGGTCCGCAGGGTCGTCGTCTTCCCACAGCCCGAGGGCCCGACGAGCGTGAAGAACTCGCCGTCGCGCACCGAGAGGTCCACCCCATCGAGCGCGACGCTCCCCCCGAAGGTCTTGCGGACGCCCGAGAGCGTGACGTCAACCACGGCCGAACCCCTCCCCGACGCGGTCGATGACGACGAAGCTCGTCGCGGTGACGGCGAGCAGGACACAGCCCATCGCGGTGGCGGGACCGAGCCGGCGCCCGAGGAACCGCTCGATGGCGACGGGGATGGTGTAGCTCCCGCTCCCGGAGGCGAGGATGACGGTGGAGTCGAACTCACCCATGCTGAGCGCGAACGCGAAGGCCGCCCCCGCTATCACCCCCGAGCGCACCAGCGGCAGTTCGATGTCCACCAGCGCCCGCAGGCGGGTGGCGCCGAGCGACCGGGCCGACTCGACCATCGACCCGTCGAGCGACCCCAGCAGGGGCGCGACGTTGCGCGTGACGAAGGGGTAGGCGCCGACGGCGTGGGCGGCGACGATGGCGACCCCGCCCGCGACGGTGAAGCGGTAGCCGAAGGCCTCGACGCCGAACACCAGCCCCCGCAGGAGGCCGAGGCCGACGACGACGCCGCTGACCGCGAAGGGGGCCATCGCCAGCGTGTCCACCAGCTTCCGCCCGCGGAACGAGCGCGTGCTGAGCACCGCCAGCGCGACGCCCATCGGGACGGACACCAGGAGGCTGGCGAGGCCGAACAGCAGCGAGTTCCGGACGGCCGTCAGCGGCTTCACCTGGAAGGCGAGCGCCTCGCTCTGTCGCTGGACGAGGAAGGCGTAGTTGCGCAGCGTGAACCCGTCGGGTCCGACGACGCTCTCGACGAGCATGCTCACCACCGGCCCGGCGAAGACGACCAGCGCGAGGGCGCCGTACAGCGCCACCCCCGCCCGGGCGGGGGTGAGCGGGCCGAACAGGGCCGTCCGGGGCGGCGGGTTGGCCGTCCGGGTCGCCCGCTGTTTCGCCTCGTAGCGCAGGTAGGCGTAGGTCAGCGCGAGCGAGACGACGGTCTCGACCACCGCGAGCGCCGCCGCCGTCCCGTACTCCAGTTGCTGGACGCTGTGGTACACCCACACCTCGATGGTGGCGAGTTCCAGCCCGCCCAGCGCGAGGACGATGGCGAACGAGAGAAACGAGAAGATGAACGTCAACAGCGCGCCCGTCAGGAGCGCCGGCAGGAGCTGGGGGGCGACGACGTCGAGGAACGCGCGACGGCGACTGCTGCCCAGCGAGCGGGCCGTCTCGACGGTCCGGGCGTCGACCGTCTCCCACGCCGAGGCGACGATGCGCGCGACCAGCGGCGCGTCGTAGAAGGCGTGGGCGAGGACGATTATCTCGAGGGTGAACAGCAGTTCGAGCGTCGGCAGGCCGAGCGCCCGGAGCGTGTCGTTCAGGAGGCCGTTCTCGCCGAACATGGCGACGAAGCCCACCGCGACCATGATGGTCGGCATGACGAACGGCAGGGCCGTCAGCGAGCGGACGGTCCGCCGGCCGGGGACCTCGAAGCGCGCGAGGACGTACGCCCCCGGCAGACCGAGCGCGACGGCCGCGAGCGTCGAGAGCGTCGCCTGCAGGGCGGTGAACCCGACCAGCCCGAGCCTGACGTCCGGGAACGCCGCCAGCGCCGCCCCGGGGTCGGTCAGCAAGACGGCGACCGTCCCGAAGTAGAAGGGGTCCGTGAGGACGCCCGCGAGCGTCGAGAGCGTGAACCGCCCCCCGACGAGCACCGCGTCGGCGAGGACGGTGAGGACGGGGTAGTAGAACATCCCGACGAGGAGCGCGGCCATCGCTCCCGCGAGGCCGAGGGCGAACAGGCGGTCGGTTCGGACGACGGTCCGGAGGCGCGTCACGGGTCGGGGTCACTTCGTGGCTATCTGCTGGGACCACTCGTCGAGCCACGTCTCGACGTTCGCCGCCAGGCGGTCGTACCCGAAGTTGACCGGCTCGTCGGGCTCGTAGACGAGGTCCGCGAGGTCGTCGGGCAGCGCGGCGTCCTCGACGACGGGCAGCGCGACGTTGCGCTTGGCCACTTCCACCTGCACCTCGGGGTCGACGATGAACGACATGAACTCCTCGACGAGGTCCGGCTGCTCCGTGCCGGCGAACTTCGCGACCCCCTCGATGTAGGCGTAGCCCTGGTCGCTCGGGAACGCCACTTGGTGTTCGCTCATCGGTTCGTCGAAGCGCTCGGCGAACACCTGGTCCGTCGAGAAGGAGACGACGACGGGCGCCTCGCCGTTCGAGTAGGCGTTGTACGCGTCGCCCCACGAGCCGAGGATACGGACGCCGTTCTCCTGGAGGCGCCGCCAGTAGTCGAGGTAGTCCTCGCCGTACTCGTTGATGGTCATGAGCAGGAACATCTCACCCGTCTCGCTGCTCTGGGGGTTCGGGACGATGAGGCCGTCCTCGTAGGCCGGTTTCGTCAGGTCCTCGTAGGTCTCCGGGGTCGGCACCCGGTCCTCGTCGTAGACGAGGCTGATGTAGGAGGCGCCGAAGGGGACCACCCGGTCGGTCGTGTCGAAGCGGTAGCGCTCGGCGATGCCGTCGGCGTTCTCGATGGACGAGAGGGCCGTCGTCTCGAACAGCGACGTGTCGCCGAGTTTCGCGTCGATGTGCGCGAGGTTGAGCCCCACGAGGCCGACGTAGGCGTCGGTGTCGAGGGTGAGCCCCTGGTTCTTGCGCTGGATGAAGTAGTTCATCCCCTGTTCGGGTGCGAACCACTCCAGGGTCGCGTCGACGCGCGACTCGAAGCTCTCCTTGACCCACCCGCCGGGGCTCGAACTCGGCGCGTCGACGAACGAGGAGTAGGTCGCGAGACGGAGCGTCGGGGTGCCCTCGGTCCCCGTCGTCGTGCCCGTGGTCTCGGTTCCGGTCGGCGTGGCCCCGCTGTCGGTCGTCCCCCCATCGCCGTCGTCGACCTGTTCGGCGCTACAGCCGGCGAGCAGGGCCGCCGCGCCGGCGCCGCTCGCCCGCAGGAACTGTCGTCGGTGCATCTGCCGGGGTATCAGTCCCCACAGTATAATACCACACGGTAGTACGCGGGACTGTCCGGTAGTCGGCAGCTACGACTCGTCGTCGAGCGCCCGGTCGAGCGCCGCCCGCCCGCGGTCGTTCAGGCGGTCGCGAGCGCCCTCGGGGGTCGTCCACGTCCAGTCGACGTGCTCCTCCGAGAGGGAGACGTCCGTCTGGTCGGTGGCACAGCGGTAGTAGACGAAGAACTTCTCCTTGTCCGGGCGCTCGCGGACCGCGGTGTAGACGGGCGCGAAGACGTCGACGGAGAGGCCCGTCTCCTCGTCGAGTTCGCGGTGCAGGGCGGGCATGGCCGCCTCGCCGCGGTCGATCCGCCCGCCGGGGAACTCCCAGTCGCCGTCGGCCTCCCGGAGGACGAGCAGGCGGCCCTCCGGGTCGAAGAGGACGGCCTTCTGGCTCACCGTCGCCAGCATCGGCCGTGGCTCCGGGTCCGACTCGGGGTCGGCCGTCCCCGTCTCGCTCTCGGCGTCCGGGTCCGTTCCCGACCGGCGCTCACTCATCGGGCAACCGCCCCCTGAGGTCGCCGACCAGTTGCAACGCCTCGATGGGCGTCAGGTCGTTCGGGTCCGTCGCGCGCAGGTCCGCGAGCACCCGCTCGGTCTCCGGGTCGAGCGCCGGCGACCCGCCGTCCGCGGACGCCTGCGGTTCGTCGGTGGCGCCCGCGCTGTCGGCACCCGTGCCCGCGAACTGTCCCGACCCGAGGTCGAAGACGGCCTGCACCGACCCGCCGTTTCCCCCTTTCGCCTCGACGGCCTTCTCCTCGCGCAGGCGGTCGAGCACCTCCCTCGACCGGTCGACGACGGGCCCGGGCACGCCCGCGAGGTCCGCGACGTGGACCCCGTAGGAACGGTTCGTCGCCCCCTCCTCGACGGTCCTGAGGAACGTCACGTCGCCCGCCGACTCGTCTACTGACACGTGGACGTTCTCGACTCGCGGGAGGTGGTCGGCCAATCCTGTGAGTTCGTGGTAGTGGGTGGCGAACAGCGTCTTCGCGCCGACGGTGTTGTGGAGGTACTCCGTGGCGGCCCACGCGATAGAGATGCCGTCGTAGGTCGCGGTACCC
>CAYYSW010000254.1:0-4232 GCA_964474395.1 uncultured Halobacteriales archaeon | reverse complement strand
TGCCGCCGTTCATCAGTGGTACCTGCTCGATGTTGTTCGAGAGCATCTGTCGGGCCGCGTCGCGGGCGGTCTTCGTCCGCGAGACGGTGACGAGGTCGTCGCTCATGAACTCCGCGACGGTGCCCTCCGGGAAGGTGACGTTGCGCGTCGGGACGTGGCGGTTGCCGACGGCCTTGATGCCCTCCCACATCCACTCGTCGTCCTCGTTGGCGATGGACTCGCCGGTGTCGTCCTCGCCCTCGACGACCTCCGCCACCTCGATGAGGTCGGCGTCGGTGAGGATGCCGGTAACCTCCCGCTCGTCGTCGACGACGACGCCGTAGGGGACGTCCGCGAGCGAGAGCTGGCGTTCGGCGACGCCCAGCGGCGTGCCGGCGTAGAGGGTGTTGACCGACCGCGTCGCGAGGTCGCCGACGGAGGTGTCGCCCTCGACGTCGCCCGAGGCGATCGCCCGGACGACGTCGGTGATGGTGATGATACCGGTGAGGGTGTCGCCGTCGACGACCGGCACTCGCCGGGTGTCGCTGTCGCGCATCAGGGCCGCGAGGTCGTTGAGGGTGGTGTCGGCGGTCGTCGTCGGACCCTCGTCGACGAGGAGCGCGAGCTGGTCCTCGTCGGGGTTGTCGATGAGCGCCTCCCGCGAGACGAGTCCGCGGAAGACCTCCGTACCGTCCTCGTTCTTCACGACGGCTACCGAGGAGAACTCGCCCGCGCGGAGGTACTCCAGGGCGTCGTCGCGGGTACCTGGCAGCGACACCGTCACGACGTCCTCGCGCGGCGTCATGGCGTCTGCAACGTTCATACCTCTTGGACTCTTCGGGGCTACAAAGGCCTTACACATCTGCGTGCGTCCCTCGCATGGACTGGGCGCCCGAACGAGCACCGACCCCGGGACGCCGAGACGGGGTTACACCGACCGGAACGCCCGTCCGCGCGCCTCAGACATCGTCGTCCCCGCTCTCGGGCTCGTCCTCGCCAAGGCCGAGGCGCTGGCGGGCGCTGGGGAAGAACAGTTCCCAGTCGTCGTGGTGGAAGCTCCCGACGGGCGTCCCGTCGAGTGTCTGGATGTGCGTGTACATCTCGTCGCGCTCGACCGCGGCCGCCATCAGAGACTGGGCGGCGTACAGTTCGTAGGTGCCGGCCACCAGCAGCGCCGTCCTCGTGTCGTCGTCGTAGAGGGCGGTGACCTGGAAGGCGCTGCCGCTGGACTCGTTGCGGTAGACCTCGTAGCGGCCGAACGCGTCGAGCTCGCGCGGTTCGTCGGTGTCGAGTTCGGCCTCCTCGACCCCGGCGGCCGCGGCGATGGTCCGACGCACCTCGCGTGCGTGGTTGTCCGGGATGACGTACGCGAGGCCGAATCGGCCCTCGGGACCCATCTCCGGCGGCTCGGGCGCGGTGTGGTCGGCGCCGACGGCGCTGACCGACCAGCCCTCCGCCTCCAGCTCCTCGGCCATCGCCCGCATCTCGCCGATGGTCGCCTGCCACGCGTTCTTCAGGGCGTCGGCGTCGCTGGCGATGCTGTCGGCGTAGTCGCGGTCGCCACCTGTCTCGGGCATGCCCCGACGTGGGCGATTGACCCGGTAAAACCTGTTGCTCGTCCCGCTAGGCCGCGCCGGGGACGGCGATGCCGAACACCCGCTCCATCGCGAACGACACCGCGAGGACGAGCACGCTCGCCAGGAACAGCTTCAGTGCATCCGAGAGGCGTTCCTCGGGGTCGAGGCGGTAGCGCTCGGGCAGCGACCGCTGGACGGCCGCCTGGAACCCTGTCTCCTCCTCCCGGTGTGTCGGGAGCAGGTTCCGGGAGTCGCTGTACGGCGCCGTCGGCCGGAGTTTGAACGTCGCGACGCCGAACAGCAGGATACCGACGACGAACAGGCCGTACTTGACGCCGTTGAGTCCCGCCCCGAGGAGGGCGCTCAGGAGCCCGAGGCCGACGGCAAGCGCCGCCGTTACCCCGGCCGCGTAGACGAGCGCATCCATCACCTGTCGCCCGCGTTTCGACGGCGGGTCGAACTCCCCCTCGAACTCGCGGGCGTACCGGCCGCGCTCGTCGTCGTCCATCAGTGGATGACGCGCTCGAACACCGGTTCGGGCTCCTCGTACTCCGCGAGGTGTCGGTGGCAGAAGCTCGTCCGCCCGGTGTCACTGACCGAGTGGTGGGCGGGCTTGTCCGTGTCACAGACGCTGCCGAAGGCCTCCCGCATCCGCTCGCGGGCGGCCGCCTCGTCGCCCAAACGGACGTGGTCGACCGCCTCCTCGATTGGGGTGCGGACCGACTCGGGCATGTCGATACCGTCGAACACCTCGTGGCGCACCTCGTCGATGTCCGAGAACCGCGTCTCCATGCCGAGGACAGCCTTCGCCCGCTCGGTGACGCTCTTGTCGGCGCGCTCCCGTTCCCGGAGGATCTCGCGGAGCAGTTCGACGCGCTCCCAGACGTCATCGTCGAGGTCCTCGAACCGTTCGGGACGTATCTTCACCGGGCAGCGCGTACTGAACGGGCAGCCGGTCGGGGGGTCCCGCGGGCTGGGCGGCGTCCCGCGCAGCGTCACCCGGTCTTTCTGACTCGTCGGGTCCGTCTCCGGGATGGCCGACAGCAGCGAGTAGGTGTAGGGGTTCTTCGGGTTCTCGAACAGCTCCTCGGTCTCGCCGATCTCCATGACGTTCCCGAGGTACATCACCGCGACGCGGTCGCAGATGTGCCGGACCACCGAGAGGTCGTGGGCGATGAAGAGGTAGGTGAGCCCGAACTCGTCCTGGAGGTCCTCCAGCAGGTTCAGTATCTTCGCCTGCACCGAGACGTCGAGCGCCGAGACGGGTTCGTCCAGCACGACGAACTCCGGTTCGAGCGCCAGTGCCCGCGCGATGCCGATGCGCTGGCGCTGCCCGCCCGAGAACTGGTGGGGGTACCGGAAGTAGTGCTCCTCGCGCAGGCCGACCGTCGTCAGCAGGTCGCGCACGCGGGCGCGCCGGAGGCGCTTTTTCGAGATGGACAGCGAGACGTCGACGGTGACGGTCTCGCCGCTCTCGCTGACGCTCGCCTCGATCCGGTCGCGCTCCAGCGGCATCCCCTCGCGGACCCGGACCGACCCGCTTCCCGCATCGACCGTGACGTCGGCCTCGCGGTCGTCGACCGCGCGGACGGCGTCGCCGGTGACGCGGACCTCCTTTGCGGTCCCCGTGACGTCCACGTCCAGCTCCGGCCAGTCGTGGACGTCGAGGGGTTCCTGGATGATCTCGCCGACGGTCATCCGGTCGTTCAGGCTCGATTCGGGGTCCTGGAAGACGATCTGGGCGTTGCGCCGCCAGCGCTTCAGCTCCTTCCCGGAGAACCCGGTGATATCCTGACCGTCGAACAGCACCTCTCCCTCCGTGGCGCGTTCGAGGCGGACGAGCGTCCGCCCGAGGGTCGTCTTCCCACAGCCCGACTCGCCGACGAGCCCCAGCGTCTCGCCGCGCTCTATCTGGAAGTCGACGCCGTCGACGGCCTTCACCGGCTGGGAGGTGATGAGGCCGCCGCCCTCGTAGTAGGTCTTCAGCCCGTTGACATCGACGAGGACGTCGCGCTGTACACTCCGCCGTTCCTGTAGGACCTGTTCTTCACTCATCGGTGCTCACCTCGCTGTCGTCGCGACCGTCACGGCCGACGGCACCCGTCGCCGCCCCGCCGCCCTTCGCCCGGTGGTAGGCGACGGCGTCCTCCGTCGTCATCTCCTCCGGGTAGAGCAGGCAGGCCGCGGTGTGGTCCGCCTCGGTCTCGCTGACGTCCACGTTGACCGGGTGGACGGCCTCGCAGGCGTCGAACGCCTCCGGGCAGCGCGGGGCGAACCGGCAGTACGTCGCCTCCTCGGTCGGCGTCGGGACCTCCCCGGGGATGGTCCGCAGGCGGTCCTCGCCGACGTTCCGACTCGGGATGGACTCCAGGAGCCCCTGCGTGTAGGGGTGTTTGGGGTTCCGGAACAGCACGTCAACCGGCGCGCTCTCGACGAGTTCGCCGGCGTACATCACGTTCACCCGGTCGGCGATCTCGGCGATGACGCCCATGTCGTGGGTGATGAACATGATAGACAGGCCCCGTTCCTCCTGGATGTCCTGGAGGAGTTCGAGTATCTGTGCCTGGATGGTCACGTCGAGCGCGGTGGTCGGCTCGTCGCAGATGAGCAACTCCGGCTCGCAGGCCAGCGCCATCGCGATGACCGCCCGCTGGCGCATCCCCCCGGAGAACTGGT
>CAYYSW010000253.1:0-4253 GCA_964474395.1 uncultured Halobacteriales archaeon | reverse complement strand
CGGCCGCCGTCGGGGAGGTGGGAAGCGTCCTCTTCGCCGTCGGCGTCCTCATGGGTGCCGTCTCGGCCTGAGCCCCCGGGTCAGAGCCCCTCCAGCGAGCGGAGGCGCTGTTCGACCTCCGGGGGCGCGCCGCTGGGCCCGTCGCGGACGCGGTGGTCGGGGATGAGCAGGGGGGCGGGGTTGGCCGCCAGCGCCGTCCGGACGGCGTCGTGGTCCTCGTCGCTGTCGGCGTCGAGGCCCGCCGTCATCCGCGCGAGGCGCTCGACGGACACCTGCTCGCCGTAGGGGATGTTGCGCGTCGCCTCCAGGACCGACCGCTGGTCGGTGGGGACGGTCAGCGCGACGGTCACGTCCTCGAACGTCTCGCGTTCGCCCTCCAGATACGCCTCGATGCGGTCGAGCAGCGGGTGGTCGTCGTCGTCGCCGTCCGACGACCCGGGAAACGAGACGGCGATGACGCGGTCGCTCGCGAGGCCGAGCTGGACGTAGCAGTCGAGGTACTCGGACTCGCGGGTGTAGATGCCGGCGTCGTCCATGCTACGGCAACGTCGGTACGACGTATCAAAGGTCGGTTCCGCGCCCGCGCGCCCTACGCGAGCGTCCCGGCGTAGGACTCGAAGACGCCCCGGCTGGTGACGAGGTCCATGTGGCCCGGGCCGCGCACCCGGACGTTCCTGACGTTCGGCGCCTCGAACGGAAGGCGCGCGCTCTCGCCCGGTCGGATGACCTCGTCGTCGGTGCTCCAGACCGCGGTGTAGTCCACCCCGCTCGGGGGCGCCCGGCCGTTGAGCGTCCGCAAGAGGTCGCTGCCGGGCAGCATCGCCCGTCCCCCCGGGGTCCACGAACCCATGTGGGCGAGCGCCGTCCCCTGGTGGGGTGTCCCGAGCGTCACCAGGTCGCCGACCGAGTCGTCGCCGCCCTCGTGTTCGACGTACCAGCGCGCGCCGAGGCCGCCCATCGAGTGGGCGACGACGGTCACCCGGGAGTCGTGGCGGTCCCGGAGTCGCTCGACGGCCCGGCCGATGGAGCGGGCGTACCCCTCGGGGGAGCCGACGGTCGTCCCGGGGACCCACCCGAGACTGAGTGTCTCGATGGCGTCCCGCGCGTACCCCCGATCGCGGAAGTACCCGGTCAGCGTCCGCCACCACGGGGTGTGACCCGTGTCCCCGTACCCGTGGACCAGCAGGACCGGTCCGGGCGCGGTTCCCGGCGGGTCCGATGCGTCGTTCCGACGACTCGATGCCATTCCTCGAACTTCGCCGGCGAGACGGAAAAGGGGGACGACACGAACGCGCAAGTCTTATGCCCGTTCTAGTTCATCACTGTACAAGGATGGACACTACAGAGGAGCTCGCGCCGGCCGTCGAGTCGATTCTCGACGCGGCACGCGGGCGAGCGACCCCGGAACGCCGGGTCTCCGTCTCACCGCGGAGCCTCCCGGACGCGCTCGCGGCGGCCGAACGCGACGGTCGGGTTCCCGTCATCGCGGAGGTCAAGCCGACCAGTCCGACGACGGAGGGCCGTGACGACCGCGACCCGGTCGATCTCGCCCGCGAGATGGTCGCGGGCGGCGCGGCGGCGCTGTCGGTGCTGACCGAACCCGAGCACTTCGGGGGGTCCGTCGAGACGCTCGAACGCGTCCGCGACGCGGTCGAAGTCCCCGTCCTCCGTAAGGACTTCGTCCTCTCGGAGGGACACCTCGACGCCGCCGAGGCGGACGTCGTCCTCCTCATCGCGCGGTTCGTCGACGACCTGCCCGGGATGCTCGAAGCGGCCCGCGACCGCGGGTTCCAGGTGCTCGTGGAGGTCCACACCGAGGACGAACTCCGCGAGGCGGTCGAGGCGGGCGCGGACATCGTCGGCGTGAACAACCGGGACCTGGCGACCCTCGTCGTGAACCTCGAGACGTTCGAGTCGGTCGCCCCCCACGCGCCCGACAACGTGACCCTCATAGCCGAGAGCGGCATAGCCACGTCAGCGGACGCCGCCCGGATGCGCCGGGCGGGCGCGGACGGCCTGCTCGTCGGGACGGCCATCATGCGCGGCGACAGCGTCGAAGCGAACACCCGCGACCTCACGACACCCGACACACAGACACAATGAGCACGCACACGAGCAAGTTCGGCGACTACGGCGGCCAGTACGTCCCCGAGGCGCTGATGCCGGCCATCGAGGAACTGGAGGACGCCTTCCAGCGCTACGTCCTGGAGAACGAGGAGGGCTTCATGGATGAGTTCCGCGAGCGCATCCGGGACTTCGGCGGGCGGCCCACCCCGCTGCAGTACGCCGAGCAGTTGAGCGAACGCCACGGCACGGACGTCTACCTCAAGCGCGAGGACCTGCTGCACGGCGGCGCACACAAACTGAACAACGCCCTCGGGCAGGTGCTGCTGGCGAAGTACATGGGCAAGGAACGCATCGTCGCGGAGACGGGCGCGGGCCAGCACGGCACCGCGACGGCGATGGCCGCCGCCCACCTCGATATGCCCTGTGTCGTCTACATGGGCCGGCGCGACATCAACCGCCAGCGACCCAACGTCTTTCGGATGCGCCTCAACGGGACGGAGGTCGAACCCGTCACCGCGGGCCGGGGCACCCTCAAGGAGGCCATCAGCGAGGCGATGCGCGACTGGGCCACCACCGTCGAGACCACCCACTACGTCATCGGCTCCGTGGTGGGTCCCCACCCGTTCCCGACGATGGTCCGGGAGTTCCAGTCGGTCATCTCGAAGGAGGCCCGCCGGCAGACACGAGAGCAGGCCGGCGGCCTCCCCGACAGCGTCGTCGCCTGCGCCGGCGGCGGCTCGAACACGATGGGCATGTTCGCGGAGTTCGTCCCCGACGAGGACGTCTCGCTGTTCGCCGTCGAGGCCGGCGGCTCCTCGCTCGAGGTCGACGAGGAGACGGGCGTCGCGCCCAACTCCGCCTCGCTCTCGACGGGGTCCGAAGGGGTGCTCCACGGCGCGCGCACCCGACTCCTGCAGGACCGCGACGGGCAGATAGTGGAGTCCCACAGCATCTCCTCGGGGCTGGACTACGCCGGCGTCGGTCCGGAACTGGCCTACCTCGTCGACGAGGGGCGGGTGACGCCCGTCACCGTCGACGACGACGCCGCGCTCGCCGGGTTCCATCGCCTCTCCCAGGAGGAGGGCATCATCCCCGCCCTGGAGACCGCCCACGCCGTCGCGTGGCTGGACGACGCGACCCCCGAGCAGCTCGGGGAGAGCGTCGTCGTCTGTGTCTCGGGGCGCGGCGACAAGGATCTCGAGGCCGCCATCGAGGAGACGGAGAAGCGCGACATCGAGAACGCCCCCGACATGGACGTGTTCGCCGATTCGGGCGCGGGTGGTGCCGAGTGAGCCGACTCGACGAGGCCTTCGAGGGGGGGCCGGCGTTCGTCCCCTACCTCGCGCTGGGCGACCCGGACCTCGAATCGTCTCTCGAATACGTGAGGGCCCTCGAACGCGGCGGCGCGGACGTCATCGAACTCGGCCTGCCGTTCTCGGAACCCATCGCGGAGGGGCCGACCATCCAGGCCGCCATCCGGCGGGCGCTCGACGCGGGGACGACTCCCGAGCGGTTCTTCGAGTTCGTGGAGGAACTCGACGTGGACGTGCCGCTGGTGTGTATGACCTACTACAACCTCATCTACCAGTTCGGCGACGAGGAGGGTCCCCGGCCGTTCGTCGAGCGCGCCGCCGAGGTCGGCCTGTCGGGGTTCGTCGTCCCGGACTTACCCGCCGAAGAGTCCGGCCCGCTGCGCGAGGCCTGCGACGAGTTCGGCCTCGACCTGATATTCATCGTCGCGCCGACGACGCGCGGCGAGCGCCTGCGGAAGCTCATGGACCAGACGTCGGGGTACGTCTACGTGCAGGCCCGCCTCGGCGTCACGGGCGCGAGGGCGGACGTGAGCGACCAGACCGGCGAGAGCCTCGACCGACTGGCCGAGTGGGACGTCCCGAAGGCCGTCGGCTTCGGCATCTCCTCGGGCGAGCAGGCCCGGGAGGTGGTCGCCGCCGGCGCGGACGGCATCATCGTCGGGAGCGCGCTCGTCGACATCGTTGCCGAAGGGACTTCGGCAGCCAGCCGGTCACAGTCCGGCGACGTTGCCGAAGGGAACGAGCGCGGCGACCCGACGGCCGCGGTCGCCGAGCGACTGGAGGCGAAGGCGCGCGAACTGAAGGAAGGTGCGCTCGCGGGAGCGCAAGCACGGACGCGACCGGAACGGACTTGAACGGAACCTGCCACAGATT
>CAYYSW010000252.1:0-4299 GCA_964474395.1 uncultured Halobacteriales archaeon | reverse complement strand
GTTCGACCAGCCGCTCGGGGTGACACCGCAGGACGACCACTCGGTCGGCGTCGAGGCGGTGGGCGAGGTGGGACTCGACGATGCACTCCCGGTCGCCAAGCCACTCAGCTACCCGGTCGAGGTCCGCATAGAGGCTCCCCCGGTCGGGGTCGGCACCCTCGTGGAACTCCTCCTCGCGGATGACGTCGTTGAGGTGGACGACGTCGAGGTCCGTCTCGGTGAGGTCCGCGACGGTCGTCTTGCCCGTCCCGGGGGTGCCGGTGACCGCCACCCTCATCGGTCGGCGACGACCCCGTTGATGACCTCGACGGCGCGTTCGGTCTGGTCCTCGGTCCCGGTCGTGATGCGGATGCACTCGGGGAGGCCGAAGCTCGTGCAGTCACGGATGATGATGCCCTCGCGCTGGGCGGCGTCGGCCACCGCCGACGCGTCGCCCACCTCCGCGAGGACGAAGTTCCCCGCGCTCTCCCACGTCGGCGCGTCGAGGTAGTCGTGGATGTACCGACGGGAGGTCCGGGCGGCCTCGACGCTCCGCTCGACGTGTTCCTCGTCGCCCAGCGCGGCGAGACCGCCCCGACAGGCCAGTTCGTTGACCGCGAAGGGGGTGTTGACCCGCGTGTAGGCGTCGGCCCACGCCTCGGGGGCGAGCACGTAGCCGAGCCGGAGGCCCGCGAGCCCGTAGGCCTTCGAGAACGTGCGCAGGACCGCCACGTCGTCGCGTTCGCGGACGAGTTCGACCTTGCTCGGCGAGCGCGAGAACTCGCCGTAGGCCTCGTCGACGACGACCAGCGTCTCGTCGTCGACCCCGTCGGCGAGCTTCCGGACCTCGTCCATCGCTATCTCGCTGCCGACGGGGCTGTGCGGGCTGATGCAGTAGACGACCCGCTCGCCGCCGTAGTGCTCGAGGAGCCTGTCGGCGGTCTGGGCGAAGTCCTCGGCCTTCGAGAGGGGGTAGGTGGAGACGCCGCCGTGGTGGTAGCGCGCGCTCATGGCGTAGTAGGCGAAGCCGGGGTCCGGGACGAGGACGTCGTCGTCGGGGTCGAGCAGCGCCCGGTGGAGGTAGTCGAGGGCGCCGTCCCCGCCCGGGGCCAGCCACACCTGCTCGGGCGCGAGGTCCCACTTCCCGGCGATGGCCTCGACGAGGTCCACGTGGGAGGACTTGGGGTAGCGGTGGACGGCGGCGGCGCGTTCGCGGACGGCGGTGATGGCCTTGGGACTCGGCCCGAGGGGGTTCTCGTTCGAGGAGAGCACCACGAACTCCTCGGGGTCCATGTCGAGTTCGCGGGCCACCTCCTCGATGCCGCGTCCCGCCTGGTAGACGGAGTGATCGGAGAGGTCCCGTGGTCGCATACTCGAATCGTGCGTGTCGGGCGGCTTAAGCGTGCCCACACGCCACCAGGCGGTGACGGCCTCCGTGTGTCGGTTTCACGCTCCCGCCGGGTCTCCGAGCTCACCCGAGCACGCGGTACGCCTGCACGCTCCGGAACAACAGCGTGGCCGTCAGCACGGCGAACAGGAGGGTGTACGCCACTACGCCCTCGCGGACGTAGAACACGGCCGCGATGACGGCGGCGACGGCGGTCAGGAGCGGAAAGGCGTACCGATAGAGCGCCCGCTCGCGCCCGGTGAGCAATAGGCCGCCAGCGGGCGCGAACGCGAGGAGGAACGCGGTCACCAGCGACGGTCCCCACTGGACGGCGGTGTAGGCGGCGCCGCCACCGCCGACGAGGACCGCGCCCCACCCCGCGACGAGCGTTCGAACGCGTCTGGTGTCCATCGTCCGGTTCTGTTTCAGATCGGGCAAAAGGGCATCGACCGGCGGATTCCGGTCGAACCCGAACCGACTTGTCCACCCGCCGGCAACCCCCCGCGTGAACCTCGACGTCACCGTCGTCGACTACGGCGTGGGGAACCTCCGGAGCCTCCGTCGCGGCCTCGAACGCGCGGGCGCGACCGTCTCCGAGTCGAGCGACCCCGCGGAGATACGGGAGGCCGAAGCGCTCGTCCTGCCGGGCGTGGGCGCCTTCGAGGAGTGCATGCGCAACTCCGAACCGTTCCACGACGTCCTCCGCGAGGCGGCGGAGGACACGCCGCTCCTCGGCATCTGCGTGGGTCACCAGCTGCTCATGACCGACTCGACCGAGGGCGCCCCCGAGGGGGAGGTCCTCGAGGGTCTCGACCTCATCCCGGGGAGCGTCGTCCGCCTCCCCGAGAGCGTGAAGGTGCCCCACATGGGCTGGAACACCCTCTCGGTCGAACGCGCCCACCCCGTCGTCGCCGGTATCGACCCCGGAGACTACGCCTACTTCGTCCACTCGTACTGCACCGCGAGCGACGACCACACCCTCGCGTCGTGCGACTACGGCGAGGGGTTCGCCGCCGTCGCCGCGAACGAGGCGGGCAACGTCGTCGGGACGCAGTTCCACCCCGAGAAGTCCGGCGCGACGGGCCTGCGACTGCTCGACGACTTCGTCTCGTTCGCGGTCGATTGGAACGCCGGGCGCGTCGGACCGGCCGCCGACTGAGACCGGCCGAAACCTGTCGTCTCAGGGGCCACAGGTGGCCGGAGCGGACCGAACCGCCCTTGTGTCGTCCGCCCGCCCACCCCACATGGTCGTCGATTCCATCGCGTACGCCACGCACCTCCTGTTCGCCGGGCTGTGGACCGGCACCGTCCTCTTCGTCACCATCGGCGTCCTCCCGCCGGCGCTGAAGGGGAACTTCGACCCTGACCCGCTGGCGTTCGCCGTCTCCCGGCTCACGACCGTCTCGCGTGTCAGCGCGCTCGCCCTCTTCCTCTCGGGCGGACACATGGCCGGTACGGGCTACACCGTCGAGAGCCTGTTCGGGTCCACCCGCGGTCACCTCGTGCTCGCGATGGTCGCCCTCTGGTTCGTCCTCGCGGCCCTCGTCGAGGTGGGTGCGGGCAAGATGCGCCGCGGGCTGGACGAACGGAAGATTCGCACCCCGGCCCATGACGCCCGCCCGTTCTTCCGGACGGCGTCGGTCGTCGCGTTGCTCCTGTTGCTCGACGCCGGCCTGCTCGCCGGCGGCGTCCCGTTCTGAGCGGGGTGCCCGCGGGAAGGTTGATACCCTCCCGGGCGACTGTACCTGTATGGGACTGGTCGCAGCGCTCGTGGTCTTCGTCGTCGGCTACCTCTGTGGCGTCGTCACCCGGTGGGTGGCGGGGCTGGCTGCACTCGCCGCGCTCGTCCTCGCGGTGCTCGGGCTGGCGGCGCCGGCGCCACTGTTCGGCGTCGTCCAGCCGGTCCTGTCCGTCTACGCCGGCAACGAACTGCTGTTCCTCTCGGGGTTTCTCTTCGCCATCTCGCGGGCCGGGTCGGGCGGGTTCCGCGGCGACTCCTGACCCGCGAGCGTGGAGTCAGTCCGCGGGAGTGGCCCGTTCGGCCTCGCCGATGACGCTGTCCGTCCACGTCCCCCGGAGGAACCAGAGCCCGGCGACGACGGCCATCGCGACGTTCGAGAACGCGATGCCGTACCAGATGCCCGTCGCGCCCATCGAGTCCACGAGGGCGTAGGCCGGCGGGATGCGGAACGCCCACAGCGACATGATGCCGAAGACCATCGCTACGCGCGTGCTCCCGCTGCCCCGGAACCCGCCCTGCAGGAGCTGGAAGACGCCGACGAACGCGAACGTCGGACCGACGACGCGCAGGTAGTCGGTCCCGATGGCGACCACCTCCGCCGACCCGGGGCCGCTGATGAACACCGAGACGACCTCCGCGGCGAAGGCGTATGCGAGGACGCTCACCGCGAGCAGGACGGCGACGACGATACCGACGCCCGCCCCGACCGCCCGCTTCGCGCGGTCGGCGCGCTCGTTGCCGAGGTTCTGACCGACGACCGTCTCCATCCCCCGGGCGAACCCGAGCGACGGGAGGAACACGAGCGACGTGATACGGTTGCCGATGCCGAAGGCGGCGACGGCGTCCGCGCCCGCGAGGGCGACCAGTGCGGTGAGGACCGTAATACCGAGCGCCCGCATGGACTGCTCGATGCTCGCCGGTGCCCCGATTTCGACGATGCGCCGGACGGTCTCGCGCTTGAGAACGAGGTCGTCGAGCGAGAGGTGGATGCCGACCGCCCCCGAGAACAGCCACGCCATGCCGAGTGTCGCGCCGAGCGCCCGGGAGATAACCGTCGCCACCGCCGCGCCCTGGACGCCCATGCCGGTGAACCCGGTCATCGAGAGGAGGGTGGCCTCCAGCCCGCCGAGGCCGAGAGCGTCGAACAGGACGTTCCCGCGGAACCCGAGGATGAGAATCGGGTCGAGGACGA
>CAYYSW010000251.1:0-4302 GCA_964474395.1 uncultured Halobacteriales archaeon | reverse complement strand
GTCACGCTGCCACAGATAAAGGGTCAGTTCGCGGGCGACAAGTCGCGCAAGGACTCGCTGGTCGGGAACGGCTTCCGACTGCCCACCGCCTACGACAACCGCCCGCTGACCTTCGAGGAGTTCGTCGAGAAGACCGACGACGTGCTCTACGTGAGCGCGACGCCCGGCGACTACGAGCGCGAGCACTCCGAGCAGGTGGTCGAACAGATCGTCCGGCCCACCCACCTCGTCGACCCCGCCGTCGAGGTCTCGCCCGCAGACGGGCAGATAGACGACCTCATGGACCGCATCGACGGGCGCATCGAGCGCGACGAGCGCGTGCTGGTGACGACGCTGACCAAGCGCATGGCCGAGGACCTCACCGAGTACCTAGAGGAGGCCGGCGTCGCCGTCGAGTACATGCACGACGAGACGGACACGCTCGAACGCCACGAGCTCGTCCGGGGGCTTCGACTCGGGGAGTTCGACGTCCTCGTCGGCATCAACCTCCTGCGCGAGGGCCTGGACATCCCCGAGGTGAGCCTCGTCGCCATCCTCGACGCCGACCAGCAGGGGTTCCTGCGCTCCGAGACCACCCTCGTCCAGACGATGGGTCGGGCGGCCCGCAACGTCAACGGCGAGGTGGTCCTCTACGCCGACGAGACCACCGACGCGATGGAGGCGGCCATCGAGGAGACGGGCCGCCGCCGCGAGATTCAACAGGCGTTCAACGAGGAACACGGCCACACGCCGACGACCATCGACAAGGAGGTCGGCGAGACGAACCTCCCGGGGAGCAAGACGGACACGGGCAGCGTCGCGGGCGTCGAACCCGACTCCGCGGAGGAGGCCGATGAGTACGTCGAGGACCTCCGCGAACGCATGGAGGAGGCCGCCGCCAACCTGGAGTTCGAACTCGCCGCCGACATCCGCGACCGGATGCGCGCGGTCCGCGAGGCCTACGACCTCGACGCCGAGGAGGAGGGCGTCCCCGCCCCCGGCGAGGAGTTCTAGTTCCCCTACGCCGCGAATCGGTAACGATTGATTACGGATGTCTCAGGGTCGCATACGCTTCCTGAAGGCCAATGCTTTTCCGAGTGACGGAGCTACCGAGGGGACACCGTGACCCGCGACCCGACCGACGAGCGCACGCCGGCCGGCAGCCGTGCCGTCACGCCGCTCGCGTCCCGGGCCACACCGTGGGCGACCCCGTTCCGGGGCCGACGCCCGACTCCCGTCGCGACACTCGACCCGGACGGTTCCGAGTGTACCCGTCGATAGACACCAGGCACATCAATGAGTTCTGAGCGTTACAGTCACATCCAGAAGACCCTACTGAAGCATCAACACCTGCTGGTCGGCCTCGCGCCCGTCCTCTTCGTCGCCGCCGTGTTCTTCGCGGCGCCGACCCCGGCGGACACGGGCGCCGACTACTGGCTGAACTACTGGTGGCTCTTCCCGGCGTTCCTCGCGGGGGCGACCATCGTCAACACCGTCGGCATCAGCGGCTCGGCCATCTTCGTGCCGTTCCTCATCTTCATCTACCCGCTGTTCGCCCAACCGCTCGCGCCGGAGACCATCGTGAAGGTGGGGCTCATCAGCGAGGCGTTCGGCCTGTCGAGTTCCTCCATCGCGTTCATCCAGTACGGGCTGGTCGATCGACGACTGGCGCTGTCGCTCGTCGGCGGGTCCATCCCGTTCGTCATCGCGGGGGCGCTGCTCTCTTTCGTCATCCCGGAGGTGGTGTTCCACGCGCTGCTCGGCCTCGCACTGCTGGCGGCCGCGGTTCTGCTGTTCAAGATCGACCTCAGCCACGGCGAGGGCGCGGGCGACGAGGACGCCCTTGCCGCCGACGGCGGCCTCTCGACCGACCCGCCCGACGACCCCGATAAACTCGGGCCCGCGGGCGTCCGCACCGACGACGACGGGACCGTCACCCGCATCGACCGCGACGGGGGCGGCTACCAGTACGACCGGGTGGGCTACCTGCGCCGGTTCGCCAACTACAGCATCGGCGGGACGTTCCAGGGGCTCGCCGGGTTCGGCATCGGCGAACTCGGCATCATCTCGATGCTGAACACGAAGGTCCCGGTCCGCGTCGCCATCGGGACGAACCACATCGTCGTCGCCCTCACGGCTATCCTCGCCTCGTTGGTCCACGTCTTCGGCGGCGGCCTCGTCGGCGGTCACTCCCTCTCGCTGGCCTCGACGCCGTGGAACATGGTCGTGTTCACCGTCCCGGCGACGGTCATCGGCGGACAGATCGCACCCTACGTCTCGAACGCCCTCGACACGAGCACCATCAAGAACTTCGTCGGTGGCCTCTTCACCGTCATCTCCGTCGCGCTGTTCCTGATGGCGTTCGGCGGGTTCTGAGGCGGCCGTCCGGCCGTTTCGCTCCCGTCCGTCTCGGAACTACCCCATGCGTTTATCCAGTGTCACGTCCTGCGGACGGTCACATGAGCGACCTATCGGCGCCGAACTGGACCGTCGGGATGGTCTACCCCGCACTCGGCCACGGGCCGACCCAGCGCCGCCGGACCGATTACGGCCACCCCGCCCACCGCGGGTTCGCCGACGCAGTGGGCGCCGACGACCTCGTCGTCACCTTCCGCTCCCTCCCGGAACCGGTCCGGAGTACCGTCGTCACGGACGTCGTCTCAGCGGGCGTCGCGTCGCTCCCCGAACGTGACGTCTACGTCCTGGAGAACGACGCCGTCCTCTACGCCGCGCCCGCCATCAAGCGGCGGTATCCCGACGCGACCGTACTCCACCTCGCAGCCTCCGACCGACTGCTCGGCCGGACGTACGTGCCGCGGCCCGACGATTCGTTCCTCCGGGCGAGGAAGCGCCGCGTCAACTCCCGCGTCGACAACGCCCTCCTCGGACGAGTCTGCCGGCGCTACTGCGACGGGGCCATCGCCGTCTCCGAGTTCGCCCGCGACCGCCTCCGGTCGGTCGTCGGTCCGGACTTCCCGCTGGGGGTGGCGACGCCGTACATCCAGCCGGACGCCTACGAGTCGCTGGCCGGGGAGACGCCGACCCTCGACGCGCCCGTGGCGGTGATGGTCGGCGCCTGGCGCGACCACAAGGGGGTCGAACTGCTGGTCGAGGCGTGGCCCCGCGTCCGCGAACACCACCCCCGGGCCGAACTCCACATCGTCGGGCCGGGCCACCCCGCCGAGTACACCCAGACGACGGGTGTCACGCTCCGCGGGTTCGTCCCGTCGCTGGCCGACGCCTTCGAGGGCGCGTCGCTGTACGTCCACCCTGCCCACATCGAGGCGTTCGGCGTGAGCGTCGTCGAGGCGATGCGCGCGGGTCTGCCGGCGGTCGTCACCGAGACGACGGGCGCGCGTTCCGCCGTCTCGAACGTCGACGACGGCCTCGTCGTCCCGCCGACCTCGCGGGCGCTCGCCGACGCGGTCTGTGAGTACTTCGACGCCGCGCCCGGACGACGGCAGGCCCTCTCGCGGGCGAGTCGGGACGCGAGCGACGCTTACTCCGAAGAACGGAAGACGCGACAGTTCCGCGAGACGTTCGCGCGCGTCCTGCGCGCGGCCACCTGAGTCTGTCGCCGTCGCTGGCGCGCCGTCGCTCCTGAGTCACCCGCCGCCCGTCGAACGCGGCCTACTGCGTTCCGGCGTCGTCCGGGTCGCCGTCCTTGTCCTTGTCGACCTTCCCCTCGCCGTCGTCGAGTTCGCCGTCGCCGTCGAACCCCTCCTTCGTGAGCTCCTCGCTCGGCGTCGTTCCCTTGTCGTCGACGTAGACGTCGGCGTGGCCCTTCTCCATGCGGAGGCCGTGCCAGTCGACGCCCCACTCGGTGAGGCGCGCGACGGTCTCCTGGGCGGCCTCCCACGGCCGGGCCGTCCAGACGATGATGGTGTGACCCTGCCGGTACTGGTAGTTCACCCACTCGACCATCTCCTCGTCCGGTTCCTCGGCATCGTCGGTGATGTAGGAGTCCTCGCCCTTCGTCAGCGTCTTGTCGAAGTCGACGGCGATTCGCTGGTGTTCGTCGGCGTCGAACGGTTCCTCCCCTTCGGCCATCACGCTCTCGCCGTCGTGGTCTGAGTCGCCCATACCGCCCCCTCTCGGGGACGGCGGAAAACCGTAGCCCCCTTACTCGACGTCGGGTTCCGCTTCGGGGTCCCCCGCCTCCTCCGAGCGGTCGGTTATCTCGATGGTCGTCGCCCTGTCCGCGTGCTCGTCGACACGACCGTCGCTGACGTCCTCTATCTCGCCGAGTATCTCCGCGACGTCGTCGAGGCCGAGCATCTCGCGGGTCTCGGCGTCGAAGTCGAGGCTCTCGAGCGAGCGACC
>CAYYSW010000250.1:0-4324 GCA_964474395.1 uncultured Halobacteriales archaeon | reverse complement strand
GTCGGCCCGGAGCCGTACATCGTCGAGCGAATCGTCGAGGAGAAGTACGCCCCGCGGCTCGTCGGCGAGGATCCGCTGGACCGCGAGCGACTGTGGAGTGCCATGCTGACCGACGACCTCTACTGGGACCGGAAGGGCCAGGGCGTCGCCGCCGCCAGCGGGGTGGACATCGCGCTGTGGGACATCGCCGGGAAGTACCACGACGAGCCGGTCTACCGGCTGCTCGGCGGGGACTCGGACGGCGAGGGGCGCGTGCAGGCGTACGCCAGCGACCTGTTCTGGGACGACCCCGAGACGATGGCCGACCGGGCCGCCGGGTACGTAGAGCGGGGGTTCCCGGCGGTCAAGACCCACCTCGGGCGCGGCGTCGACGCCGACGAGGAGCGGGTCGCGGCGCTGCGGGGGGCCATCGGCGACGCCGAACTCATGGTGGACATGAACTGCGGGTACGACCGGGCCGACGCGCTCCGGGCCGGCCGGATGCTCGAGGAGTACGACGTCTACTGGTACGAGGAGCCGCTCGCACCCCACGACATCGAGGGGCTCGCGGACCTCCGGCGGAAGCTCGAGGTCCCCGTCGCCAGCGGGGAGAACGAGTACACGAAGTGGGGCTTTCGCGACCTGTTCTCGGCGGGCGCGGTGGACTACGCCATGCCCGACGCGATGCGGTGTGGCGGCATCACCGAGACGCGCAAGGTGTGTGCGCTCGCCGAGGCGTTCGAGGTGGTCTGTTCGCCCCACTGCTACACGACGGGCGTCGGCCTCGCGGCGACGATGCACGTCCTCGCGTCCTCGCCCGCCGGGTCGTGGCTGGAGTTCGACGTGACCGACTTCCCGCTGTACGAGTCGTTGCTCTCGGGCCCGCTGGACGTCGACGACGAGGGACGGGTCGCACTCCCCGAGGGGCCGGGGCTGGGCGTCGAACTCGGGTCGGCCGTCGACCCCTACCGCGTCGAGTAGTCACCCGTCGGTGGCCGTCAGCGGTGTCGCCGCCGCCCGGTAGCGCTCGAAGGTCCGCTCGCCCCAGGCGTACGCCTCGGGGTCGTCGGTGTCGACGAACACCGAGAGCGTCCCCGTCCCGGCGTCGTAGCCACCGAGCCCGATCCGGTCGTCGAACAGCGCGAGCCCACAGGGGAGCGACTCGGCGAGCCAGAGCGCGAGGTTCCCGCTCTCGACGGCCTCACGGGCCGCCTCGGGGTCGTTCTCCAGGATACCCTCGACGACCGACGGCGGGTAGAGTATCTCGGTTTCCATCCCGCCGACGATGCGCTCCTGGATGACGTCGACGTTACCCGGCGCGACGGTGGTCGTGTCGAACCCGCGCAGGCGGTCGGTCGCGTCGAGGAGCTCCATGAAGCGGTTGAGCGGCCGGTAGGGGTGGCCCGGTTCCGAGCGCGTGACGACGGCGTCGGCGAACGCCCCGACCGCGACCCGGAACTCCGGGTCGGCGTCCTCGTCGACGGTCCGCAGGAAGGGCGCGAGCCGCTCGGCGGCCGTCGCGGTCCGACGGAAGGTCACGACGGCCTCGGCGACGACCCGTCCGGACTGGGTCAGCCGGAAGATGCCGTCGTCGCGCTCGACGTACCCGAGTTCCATCAGCGCCCTCGTCGCCCGGTGGACCGTCGGCTTCGAGACGCCGAGGCGCGCCTCGATGTCCCGTCGGTCGAGCGGCCCCTCGGAGAGCGCCACGAGCAGCGGGGAGCGCCTGACCGTCCGGATGAGGTTGTCAGTCTCTCCCATGTCCTCCCGTGCGGACAGTGGCTCTTAAGTGTAGTTCTCGTAATCGGTGCGTTTCACCGGGTGAACGCCGGTTCACCGGCCGAGACGGGGGTCACCCGGTGGGTATAATCGCCATCCGTGCTGTCCTCTACCGTGACAGTCAATGGCAACAACTGAACACGCCGACGCGGAACCGCTCTCGACCACGGTCGACGACGGACCGGACGCGAACCTCATGGGGGCGCTCTCGTACGTCCTCGGGTTCATCACGGGCGTCGTCGTCTACCTCATCGAGAAGGAGGACGACTTCGTCCGCTTCCACGCCGCCCAGAGCATCGCCGTCTCGGCGATACTGTTCGCCGCGAGCATCGTGCTCTCGGTCGTCGGGACCGTCCTCTCGACGCTCTTCTTCGCCGGGACGGGCGCGTTCGCGGTGGCGAGCCTGCTCTCGCTGTTGCTCGGCCTCGTCTGGCTCGCCGTCTCGCTGGCCGGGTTCGTCCTCTGGGTGTACCTCATCGTCCGGGCGTACCAGGGCGCGACCCCGCGGATCCCCGTGGCCGCGCGGCTGGCCGACCGGATGGTCTAGTCCTCCCCGAAGGCCTCGTAGGAGAGCAGCCCCGTGACGGCCCGCCCGTCGCGTATCTCCCCGTCGCGGACCGCCGCCCGAAACGAGTCGTAGTCGGTGGGGACGACCCGGATGGACTCGTCGAAGTCGAGGTCCTGGTCCGCGGTCGGCTCACAGTCGTGGGCGAGGAAGTAGTGGTGGACACTGTCGGCGATGCCGTTTGAGGGTTCGACAGTCCGGAGCGGTTCGACCGCCCCGGCTTCGTGGCCCGTCTCCTCGGCGAGTTCGCGCCGGGTGGCAGCAGCCAGGTCGTCGTCGTCCGACTCGACCGTCCCCACCGGAAGCCCCCGGTTGACCCGCCCGACGGCGTGGCGCCACTCCTCGATGAGGACGACGTCGCCGTCGGGGGTGAACGGGAGGACAACCACCGCCGGCGGTTCCGAGAGGTAGTCGAAGTCCGTCTCGGTCCCGTCGGGGAGGCGCACCTCGTCGTGGACGACGTCGAAGCCCGGACACTCGTAGACGACGCGGCTCTCCACCGTCTCCCAGGCGAGTTCGTCGCGCATGGTCGACGGTACGCCCCCCGGAGGAAAGGTGTCGCTATTCCCCGTCGAGATACGTCCGTTCCTTCGGAGTTATCTGGTAGAAGGGGTTGGTCCCGTCGTCGTCGCGGGCGAGGTAGCCCGCCTCCGAGAGTTCCACACACTGCTTGCGGACGTATCCGGCGCTGTAGCCGGTGTTCCGGGCGATGTTGTTCGGCGTCAGCTGGAGTCCGCTCTCCGCGAGGAGACGGAGGACTGCTCGCTGGACATCGGTGGGCGGCACCGTGGCGCCGTACGCCACCCTCGCATAATATCTTCACGGTCGCTGACAGAGATCTCGAAACCCGGATACCCGGAGATACGGACATGGGTAAGTGATGTCAGAAATCGTACGTTCGTGGACACTGGCATCTGACCGGTCCCCGCAGGGGTTCGTGCCGTGTCCCGCTCGAACGGGCTGTCAGGGTCGTCCGACCGGAAACCGGGTCGTTTCGTTCCGCCGGCGCGCTTCGGCGGTCACTCGTCGGGGAGCCAGCCGACGAACGGATCGTCGACGGGCACCGCGAGGGCGTCGAGGAACCGTGCGGTCAGCAGGTAGTGTCCGGCGAGCATCGTCAGTCCCACCACCGTCTCCGTGTCGGTCACCTCCCGGGCGGCCGCGAACAGCGGCCCGGTCACCGTCCCGCGCGCGACGGCCTCGGCGTACCGCATGACCGCCTGTTCGCGTTCCGGGAACGGGGTGTCGTCGCCCCGGGCGATGTGGCGGAGTTCCTCGACGGTGACGCCGGCGGCCTGCCCGATGTCGACGTGCTGGTGCCACTCGTAGCGCGAGCGCTCGGCGCGCGCGACGGCGAGGATGGCGAGTTCGCGCTCCCGCGTCGAGAGGTCCCCCGCGTTCCACAGCGCCGTCCCGAGGCGCATGTACGCCTGCATGGCCCGCGGGACGTGGCCCATCGCGCGAAAGAGGTTCAGTTCCCCGAGGACGTCCTCGTCGAGGAGATAGCGGTAGTCCTCCGGGAGGCCCTCCCGGTCGAGCAACGGGACGCGGGCGTCGGTGACGTCGTCCATGGTGGGTCCCGGAGGTGTGATGATAAAACTCCCCACGGTTTTCGCCGGAGAGGGTGGCGACGGGAACCTGTCTCAGAGCTGGCAAGCCCAGTCGCTTTCCGGACATTGTGAGAACGGGTCTGCAATGACCGACGACGGACAGTTAGGACTCACCGGGGCCATCTCGATGGCCCTCGGTGGGATGATCGGCGGGGGCATCTACGCCGTTCTCGGGGTCGTGGTGAACGTCTCCGGGACGCTGGCGTGGGTCTCGTTCCTGCTGGCCGGCCTCGTGGCGATGTGTGCCGGCTACTCGTACATCAAGTTGAACCAGCTCTCGGACCCGGAGGGGGCGTCCCCGACCTACCTCGAGTGGTTCGCCGACAGTTCGACGCTCGCCGGGATGGCCGGCTGGACGCTCCTGTTCGGCTACATCGGGTCGATGGCGATG
>CAYYSW010000249.1:0-4327 GCA_964474395.1 uncultured Halobacteriales archaeon | reverse complement strand
GGCCACACCGCCCGCTACGCCGGCTGTAACTACCCGATGGTCGGCGGCGCGACGGTGCTCGGGGTGGGGGAGCCCGACCAGCTCGTCCGGCCCGACGGCGCGCGGGTGGGCGACCGCGTCCTCATCACGAAGGGCCCGGCGGTGGAGGCGACGGGACTGCTCAGCATCCAGTTCGAGTCGCTCATGCGCGGGGAGGTGGCCGACGACGCCATCGAGGACGCCACGGACCGCTTCTACGACATGTCGCCCGTCCAGGACGCCCTGACCGTCGCGGCGGCGGGCCCGCCGACGGCGATGCACGACGCCACCGAGTGTGGCATCTACGGCGGCCTCTACGAACTCGCGCGGGCCGCGGGCGTCCGCATCGAGGTGGACCGCGAGGCCATCCCGGTCCTGCCGGGGGTCCGCGAGGCCTGCGAGTTCTTCGACATCGACCCGTGGGAGTCCATCAGCGAGGGGACCCTGCTGGCGACGGTCCCCGAGGACCGCGTCGAGTCGGTCCTCTCGGCGCTCGACGCCGAGGGTATCCCCGCGGCCGACGTCGGGCGCGTGGTCGAGGGGTCGGGCATCGAGGTCGGCGGCGAGGACGTCGACCACCCCGGCGTCGACCCCTTCTGGGCCACCTTCGAGGAGTACATGGGGAAGCTACAGGCAGACGAGTAGGGGAGGCGAGGGTCCAAGTCGCTCGCGGTCCACGTTCGAGTATGAGCACGAACGAACCAGCGACGGCCACGCCGCTCCGACCGGCCGACGGCGACGAACTCGACGACGTCCTCGCCGCCCACGACACCGTCCTCGTGGAGTTCTACACGACCGGCTGTACGCTGTGTCAGGCGATGGAACCCGTCCTCGGGAACGTCGCCCGTGCGACGGACGTCACCGTCGCCATGGTCAACCCCGGCGAGGACATCGGCCTCGTCGAGCGCTTCGACGTCCGCTCGGTCCCCACCCTCGTCCTGCTGCGCGACGGCGAGGAGGTCGCCCGCGTCGCCGACGGCTTCACCGGCGCGGGGGACGTCGTCGCCTTCGTCGAACGCCACACCGAGGAGGACGTCGAAGGCTGAGGCGTCGGGAGCTCGAGGGCTTCGGAGGCGCTCTCGCCGCCGTCGTCGGACACAGAACGGCCCCCGTGGCATCCGAGCGACCAGCACGGCTTAGTATCGACTCCCCATACCACCGCCTCATGCGACAGCCAGCGCCCGTCGAGCGACCGGTCGTCCTCACCGTCGCGGGCAGCGACTCCGGCGGCGGTGCGGGGATCCAGGCGGACCTGAAGACCATCGAGGCTGGCGGCGGCTTCGGGACGAGCGTCGTCACCGCCGTCACCGCACAGAACACCGTGGGCGTCGAGTCGTCGTTCGTCCTCCCGGTCGGGGAGATCGAGGCGCAACTCGACGCGGTCCTCGGCGATTTCGACGTGCGGGCGGTCAAGACGGGGATGCTCGCCACGACCGAGGTGGTCGAGACGGCGACCGACTACGCCCGCGCGATGGAGTGCCCGCTGGTGGTGGACCCGGTGATGGTCGCCACGTCGGGCGACCGACTGCTCGCCGAGGAGGCCGAGCGCGCCTACGAGGCTCTCGTCGGGGAGGCGACGGTGGTGACGCCGAACGCGGACGAGGCGACGGTCCTGACCGGCGTCGACGTCGACGACGAGTCGACGGCCCGCAAGGCGGGCGACGCCGTCCGCGAGATGGGCGCCGAGTACGCCCTCGTGAAGGGCGGCCACGTGGGGGACGACGACGAGGTGGCGGACACGCTGGTCGGTCCCGAGGGGGTCGAGACGTTCCGCCACGCTCGGGTCGACACCGACGCGACCCACGGGTCGGGCTGTACCCTGTCGAGTGCCATCGCGACGGACCTCGCGAGTGGTGCGGACCCCGTCGCGGCCGTCGCCGCCGGGACGCGGTTCATGGAGCGTGCCGTGCGCTACCACCACGACGTCGGCGAGGGACCGGGCGCGGTCCACCACCTCGCGGCCCTGCGCGAGCGGGCGGACCGCCAGCCGACACAGGAGGCGGTCGAGGGGCTCGTGCGGGTGTTCGTCGAGGCGGACGTCTCGCCGCTGGTCCCCGAGGTAGGGACGAACGTGGTCGGCGCCGGCGCGTACGCCGAGTCGGGCGGGGAGGTCGTGGCCGTCGAGGGGCGCATCGCCCGCACGCTCGACGGCGTCGAACCGACCCGCGGGACGCGCTTCGGTGCGTCGAGCCACGTCGGGCAGTTCCTCCTCGGCGCGCGGGAGGTCGACCCCGCGCTGTGCTTCGCGGTCAACCTGCGCTTCGACGATCGGGTCGAACGCGCACTCGCGGACGTGCCGTGGCCAGTAGCGACGGTCGACGGCGGCGACGCGGGGGAGGACGCGGAGGACGACGAACCACCCGAGTTCGCGGCCGCCCGGCGGACGCTGGCGGCGGCGGGTCGCACGCCGCGAGTGGTGGTCAACCCCGCGGCGGTGGGCTACGAGGCGACGACGCTCGTGCTGGCACGCGACGCCGACACGCTCGACGAGCGGGTGCTGACGCTGCTTGATGCCCTCGAAGAGAACTGACCCGGGGCGTCACCCGTACGACCGGTTTATCTCCGCCACGTCGGTCGACCCGCAGTCCTCGCAGGTGACGCCCTCGGGGGTGCCCCCGGACTCGGGGACGGCGGTCTTGAAGACGGTGCCACAGTCGTTGCACTCCCACGCGATGGTCTCCTCGGTCTGGAGCGCGTCTTTCACCCGGTCGAGGAGGTTCATGCTGTCTTCCCCTCCCCCGTCACGTTGACGCGCGAAACGTATGAGTGCTTTGGTACCGAATAGCGTGGTAACGGCTGTGTTGGAGATGCCCGAGCTCCGGTCGCCGCCGACGAACCCCGCCGACAGACGAGGTCGATTTGTACCTTTCGGCCACGGGGGAACCCACACCGTTTTACTCTGGCACCCGTCACTTCCGAACCATGACTGCGGAGGGCATCGTCGGCCAGTATCTCGCACTGAAGGAGGAGACGGACGCGGACGTGCTGGCGATGCAGATGGGCGACTTCTACGAGTTCTTCCACGATGACGCACGGCTCGTCGGGCGCGAACTGGACCTGAAGGTCTCCGAGCGCTCCTCGGGCGGGGGGTCCTACGAGATGGCCGGCGTGCCCCTCGACGACCTGACGCCGTACCTGAGCGCGCTGGTCGAACGGGGCTACCGGGTCGCCGTCGCCGACCAGTACGAGACCGACGACGGCCACGCGCGACGCATCGAACGGGTCGTCACGCCCGGCACCCTCCTGGAGACGAGCGACGCGGACGCGCGCTACCTCGCGGCCGTCGTCGGCGAGGGTGACGGCGACGAGGAGTACGGTCTCGCGTTCGTGGACGTCACCACCGGGCGGTTCCACGTCACGACCGCCGAGGACGCGGCGGCCGTCCTCACCGAACTGTACCGCTTCGCGCCGACGGAGGTGCTGCCCGGCCCGGACGTGCGCAACGACGACGCGCTGTTGGAGCGGGTCCGCGAGCGCCTGGACGCGACGCTGACGCTCCACGCGGCCGACGACTTCGCGCCCGGGGCGGCCCGCCACGCGCTCCGCGAGCAGTTCGGGAGCGCCGACGAGAGCGTCGGTCTCGACTCGGAACCGGCGGTGCGGGCGGCGGGGGCGGCGCTCTCGTATCTCCGCGAGACGGGGACGGGCGCACTGGCGTCCGTCACGCGCCTCCAGCCCTACCGCGGGGAGGACCACGTCGCCCTCGACGCGACGACCCAGCGCAACCTCGAACTCACCGAACCGATGAGCGGCGGCGGGCGCTCGCTGTTCGACACCATCGACCACACGACGACGAGCGCCGGGGGCCGCCTCCTGAAGGAGTGGCTGGGTCGCCCGCGGCGCGTCCGCGGGGAACTCGACCGCCGGCAGTCGGCGGTGGCGGCGTTCTGCGAGGCGGCGCTGGCCCGCGAGGCGCTGCGCGAGACGCTCGGCGACGCCTACGACCTCGAACGCCTCGCGAGCCGCGCCGTCTCGGGCAGCGCGGACGCGAGCGACCTCCTGCGGGTGAAGGAGACCCTCGCGCTCCTGCCGGACCTCGCGGCCCTCCTCGATTCGACCCCGCGACTCGCGGAGTCGCCGGTCGCCGAGGTGGTGGACCGACCCGACCGGGCGGCCGCCGCCGACCTCCGGAACGCACTGGAGGAGGCGCTGGCCGAGGACCCGCCCAGTACGGTGACACAGGGCGGCCTCATCCGTGAGGGGTTCGACGACGAGCTCGACGACCTCATCGCGCGCCACGACGAGGCCCTCGAGTGGGTCGAGACGCTCGCCGAGCGCGAGTCGGCCGACCACGGCGTCTCGCGGCTCT
>CAYYSW010000248.1:0-4361 GCA_964474395.1 uncultured Halobacteriales archaeon | reverse complement strand
GTCGCCAGATCGGCCATGTTGAGCGTCCCCGTCGCGAGGAAGGCGTAGCCGACTCCGAGCAGGAACACCGAGGCGCCGACCGTCCCGATGATGAGGTACTTCAGCGCACCGACCGCCGCTCGCCCCCGGTCGCCGGTCGCGACCAGCGCGTACGCCGCCAGCCCGGTGATCTCGAGGAAGACGTAGAGGTTGAACGCGTCGCCGGTGATGGTCATCCCCGCCAGCCCGCCGAGCAACAGCAGGAACGTCGACATCGAGGCCGGGGAGTCCGGCCCGGCCGTCCGGACGTACGCGAGGACGCCCAGGGCGACGACGGGGATGAGGACCATCACCGCCGCCGACAGGCCGTCGACGACCAGTTCGATACCGATGGGGGGTTCGAACCCGCCCATCGCGTAGTCGAGGCTCTCCCCGCGCCGGTAGACCCGCGCGGCGACCACGACTGCCAGGCCCGTCTCGACGAGCGTCGCGAGGACCGCGAACGGCCACGCGGTCCGCGCGTCGACGTAGCCGAAGGCCAGCGCGAACACCGCCGCGATGATGGGGACCGCCACCAGCAGCGGCAGCAGGTCACTCATTGGCCTGCACCTCCCGGAGGACGTCCTCGTCGACCGTCCCGTACTCGCTGTAGATGCGGACGATCAGCGCGAGCGCCACCGCCACCAGGCTCACCCCGACGACGATGGCCGTCAGGATGAGCACGTGGGGCAGCGGGCTGACGTATGGGGCCTCGTTGGTCAACACGGGCGCCGACCCGCCTTCGACGTACGCCGCGGTGATGAACAACAGGAAGATGCCGGTCTGGAAGACGTTGAGCCCGATCACCTTCTTGACGAGGTTCGTGCTCTCGACGATCATGTACAGTCCGATACCGAGCAGTGCGACGACCGCGAAGTAGTTGTACTGTGTGAGAAGGGACTCGACGATCACGATTCTCCCTCCGTGGTCTCCTCGACCTGTTCCGGGGGTGCGATCCCGCCGGCGATGGCGAAGAAGAGACCGGTGACGATCGACACCACGATGGCGCCGATGCCGAGCTCGATCAGTTCGATGCTGTACTTGCTCGCGTGACCGATGGGGATGACGTCGTATGCCAGGAAGTTCCCGCCGAGGGCGACCGTCAACAGACCGATGCCGACGAAGTTCAGCACGCCGACGGCCATCAGCCCGAGGAGGACTCCCGGATGGATCCAGTCGCGAACGGGCTCGATGCCGAAGGCGAACGCGAGCATCAACACGACCGACCCGGCGATCGCCCCGCCCTGGAACCCGCCGCCGGCCGAGCTCGCGCCGTGGAACATCACGAACAGGCCGAGCGTGAGGACGAACGGCGCGACGATACGGACGGTCGTCATGATGATGGCGCTCTCGACGTACGGGCCGCGCTCTGGCTCCACGCCGGGGGGTACATCACTCCCGTTCCCCTCACGGTCGCTCATGCGAACACCTCCCGTCGCAGGACGACGAGGACGGCGACGCCAGCCGAGAACACGACGACCGCCTCACCGAGCGTGTCGAACCCCCGGTAGGCGGCGAGGACCGCCGTCACGACGTTCTTGACTTCCGTCTCCTTGTAGGCGTTCTCGAGGTAATACTGACTGACCTCGCCGCTGGTTATCGGCGAACTGCCGATGGCCGGCATCGCCGGAACCGTCACTCCGAGGACGACGACGAACGCCAGCAGCGCGACGCCCGTGGTGGCACTCGGGAGTTCGAGATGCCGGTCCACGGTCGGGTTGATCGTCTTCGCGAGCGTCAGGAGGAAGAGGAGCGTGGTGACTCCCGCGCCCACGGCCGCCTCCGTCAGCGCCACGTCGGGCGCCCGGAGGACGACCCAGATGACCGCGATGCCGAGGCTGTAGGCGGTCGCGGCGATGATGACCGCGAGGACGTCCCGGAGGACGGCCGCGATCACCGCACAGACGAGGACGAACACGAGCAACACGGCCTCGAGCGTCGAGACCGTCGCCTGTGCTACGACCGGGTCGCCGAACGCCCCGATCCCGATCATTCCGCCCCCACCTCCCCGTCGCGGTCCTGCTCCCGGTCCGTCTCAGTCGTCCACGGTTCGATACCCTGGTCGCGGGCGGCCCGGGTGATCGCGTGGGCCGCCGTCGGGTTCGTCACGAACATGAACACGAGCAGGAAGACGGTCTTGACCGTCGTGATGCCGGTCCCGAACACGATGGCGACGGCACCGAGGCTCAACACGGCGCCGAGCGTGTCGCTCTTCGAGGCGGCGTGTGTCCGCGTGTACAGGTCGGGCATCCGGAGGACGCCGACGGCGGCGACGCCGCCGAAGAACGTCCCCGCGGCGGCGAGGGCGACGATCAGAACCTCCGTCGGCGTCATATGACGCCCCCGCGCTCGACGGTGAACTTGGAGATGGCGATGCTCATCAGGAAGTTCAACAGCGCGTACACCAGCGCCACGTCGAGGAACATCGGCTCGTCGACGGCCGCGGCGACGACCGCGAGGATGACGACGATGTTCGACCCGATGATGTTGACGGCGATGACGCGGTCCTGCATCGTCGGTCCCCGGAAGACCCGATAGAGGACGACGACGCTGAACAGCGTGAAGAGACTCGCCACGCCGAGCAGGACGCCGGTGACGAGCGGGGTGGCGAGGGGTGCGGGCGTGAGCGACGCCGGGGAAAGGGAGATCACGTGCTCTCACCCCCCTCGGCGTTGCGCTCGCGGGGACTCGGGATGGACGCCGCGGCCCGGCCGTAGAAGACGAACCGGACGGCGCGTTCGAGGGCGCCCTCGAACAGGTCCTCGCGGGCCGAGCCGGTCAGCGTGTGGATGTGGAACTCCCGGTCGGTCACCTCGACGGTCAGCGTCCCCGGCGTGAGCGTGATGCTGTTGGCCAGCGTCGTCACCGGCAGGTTGCCCCAGACCGCCGCCTCGAAGCGTTCCATCGACGGGTCGATGGGGAGGTCCGGGTGGAGGACGACGTACGCGATGGCGAGGTTCGCCTTCGCGATCTCCCAGAGGAGGTAGGGCACGTACAGCGCCAGCCGCCCCGCGAGAATCGGGTATCGGGTGACGTGTGGCGGGGCGGTCAACGAGATACGCCAGAGGAGGAGCGCGACCAGTCCGGCCGTGACCGCGCCGGTGGCCAGTTCGAAGGTAGTCAGCGCGAACCCGCCGAGCAGGAGGTAGAAGACGAACGACACGCCGAACAGCATGAGGAACTGCGAGACGTTCGCCGCACCGAGCAGTCGCGTCCGACGGGCTGAGCGCTCGACGGGCGCCTCCTCGACCGTCAACCCCTGCTGGCGGAGTTCGAACTCGAGGGGGCGGAGCATCGGCGCGTTCCCGCCGGGCTGGTACTCGGGGTCGACGACGACGGTGTCCAGCCCGTTGTCCCGGGCGTACTCGGCGAGGATAGCGGCGAAGTCGCCGGGACTGAAGAGGTACTCGTCGGTTCCCACGACGGCGGTCTCGACGGTCACCGGGGGACCGTCGGGGTCGATGTCCTCGCCGGTCCACACCTCCACGCGGTCGAGCAGGTCCCGGGCCCGCTCGGACCTGGCGTCGTGGTCCGACCCGACGGTGCGCCAGGCGGCCGGGTAGACGAAGTGGACGACCGTCTCCGCGCCGTACCCGTCGGCGTCCGCGGCCGCCTCCTGGACAGCCCGGATGGCGTAGGCGACCGTCCGCCGGAACGTCGGCGACTCGCCGACCGGTACCAGCACGCCGGTGGGGCCCTCACCCCCCATCGTCCACCCGCTCACGTCGGTTCGGCGCTACGCCCGACTCGCTGGTGGTTCCTCGACTCAGCATTCTCTATCGTGTACCCCCAGTAGCCGTCCGCCCAAAACTATTCTTATCTCACGCGGGAGAAGAGACGCGCCGTCCCTCGTTCCGAGAGACGCGTACGGGCGTCCGGTCGTCCGGTCGTCCGGTCGGCTAGCGACGCCGATGCGGTGGGCTCACGTCTCGTGGAGTTCCACGGCCAGTTCCTCGGCCACCCGCTCGCCCAGCCCGTTCTTGTCCCCCTCGTACTCGCCGACGGAGTCGGCACGAACGAGGAGCGCGCGGGTCGCCCCCTCGCCCATCACACTGGCGTCGTTGGCGACGACGAACGAGAGGCCCGCACGGTCGAGGATTGCCCGGGCCGCCGCGACCATCGCGTCGTCGTCGCCGCTCGTCTCCAGTTTGAACCCGACGATAGGGAGGTCCGGGTGGCCCTCCCGGACCGTGTCGATGAGCTTCGGGGTGGGTTCGAGGTCCAGCGTGAGCTCCTGCCCGGAGCGTATCTTCTCGCCCGCGGCCTCGACGGTGTAGTCAGAGATGGCCGCAGCGGCGACGAGCGCGTCGGCGTCGTCGGCGAGGTCGGCCGCGGCGGCGGTC
>CAYYSW010000247.1:0-4377 GCA_964474395.1 uncultured Halobacteriales archaeon | reverse complement strand
CGCGACCACCCCCTCGTCGAGGGCGTCGACGGCGAACACGCCTACTTCGTCCACTCGTACTACGCCGTCCCCGACGACGAGGGCGCCGTCGTCGCCACTACGGACTACGGACGGGAGTTCGCCTCCATCGTCGCCAACGACGCGGGTAACGTCTTCGGGACGCAGTTCCACCCCGAGAAGTCCGGCGAGACGGGCCTGCGCATCCTCCGGAACTTCGTGGAGCTGTGCGCCGAGGAGTAGGGAGAACGAGACGACGGTAGTCGAACGCCAGCGTCCGCGCGAGTAGCGCGAGACCTTCGGTCTCGCTGGAAACCGGCGGCTGCGCCGCCGGTGATGAGACGAGCGCGGTTCCCCGGCGGTGGGGCCGAAGGCCGAACCGCCGGCCATTTTTCGTACAGGGGTTTGCGAGGAGGGTGGGACGGTGGAGCCGTCTCGCTTCCCCACGGGTGACTCACGGGTCGCCTGTGGAGAGTGGTGCCCACAGCGATGCCGGGCACCGCGAGGACATCCAACGAGTAAAACGGTGCTATAGGAACTCCCGGACCTCCGAGTACCACATGTCGTGGTGGTCCACGGCGTCGAGACCGCGTGCGAGGTCGACCGCGAGGACGTGCCAGCAGCGCTCGCTCGGGTCCTCCGGGTCGAGGTTGTACTGGCTGTCCTTGCAGCCACAGCCGCCGTCCTCGACGACGTACTCCTCGGCGTGGCCGACGACGACGGTGAAATCGCGGTACTCCTTCACCCGTCGCTCGGCGACGGCCTCGATGGCACGCTGGCCCCGCGAGCCGTGGGCGTCGATGAGTTGGCGGGCGACGCGGGCGTCGAGTTCGCCCGTCTCGGCGAGTGTCGCCTGCCACTCGTCGGCCGATGTCACATCCCTGGTAGCCGGGGGGGAGCCAAAACAGGTTCGGGTCCCGACGAGCGTCAGTGAGTCGGGACGAGGCGGGTACCGGACCCGGACGATGGTACAGGGACCGGGAGCGGGCCCCATCCCGGACGAGATAGTGGCCCTTTTCGCCCCGGGAGGGGTGGACCGGGTATGGAGGTGCGCGAGGGGAACGTCGTCGTGGAGGTACCCGAGCAACCGGAATCCGGGGCGGGCGAGGCCGTCTTCTTCAACCCCGAACAGGAGTTAAATCGCGACCTGACCGTCGCCGTCCTGCGCGAACACGCCTCGCGACGGCACAACGGCCGGCCGGGCGAGTACCTCGACGCTACCGCCGCGAGCGGAATCCGTGGCGTCCGGGCCGCAAGCGAGGGTTGGGACGTCACCTGCTGTGACGTGGACGAGGAGGCGATCGAACTGGCCCGGGGGAACCTCGCGCGCAACGACCTCTCGGGGGACGCCGTCCATCGCAACGCGAACGCCCTGATGCACGAACGCCGCTTCGACGTGGTCGACATCGACCCCTTCGGGACGCCCATCCCCTTCGCGGATGCCGCCTTCCGGAGCGCGAGCGAACTGGTCTGTGTCACCGCCACCGATACCGCACCGCTCTGCGGGGCGCACTTCGAGAGCGGCGTCCGGAAGTACGGCGCGGTACCACGCAACACCGACTTCCACGCCGAGATGGGTCTCCGGGTGCTCCTCTCGGCGCTGGTCCGCACCGCCGCCCGCTACGACGTGGGCGCCGAACCCGTCTTCAGCCACGCGACGCGCCATTACGTCCGGACGTACCTGCGGGTCAACAAGCGGGCTACCGACGCCAACGCCGCCCTCGACGAACTGGGCTACGTCTACCACTGCGAGGACTGTCTCTACCGCGAACACGACCACGGCCTCGTCGCCGACCCCATCGACGACTGTCCGCACTGCGGGGGGACGCGGGTACAGGCGGCCGGCCCCCTGTGGCTCGGGGCCGCCCACGACGCCGAGTTCGTGGAGGCAGTCCGGGGACGGGTCGGCGAGGAGCTCGGGACCGCAACGCGGGCCGACCGCCTCTGTGAGCGTCTCGTCGGGGAGCTCCACGAACCGACCCACTACGACCAGCACCGCCTCTCGAAGGAGTGGAACGTCTCGGCCATCGGAATGGACGAGTTCATCGAGCGACTGCACGACGCGGGCTTTGCCGCCTCCCGGACCCACTTCGGCGGGACGACGTTCAAGACGGACGCCGACGTCGGTGAGATTCGCCGCGCGACGACCTGAGACGCGAGCGAATCCCCCCTGATTATATGTAATCCTCGCGTGAATCCCCGTCCCGTGAGCCAGACCGCAACCCGACCGGTTGACATCCTGCGGGGGGTGATACACGGCGTCCGGTCGGACCGCATCACGTTCGTCGCGGCGAGTCTCGCCTACTACGCGTTTATCTCGCTCGTCCCGCTGCTGTTGCTCGGGCTCGTCGTCGCGAACGTCGTCGGGGGGGAGGCGTTCCGGATGGAGGTCATCACCGTCGTCCAGACCCAACTGGGCGAGGCCGCCGGCGAGGAGATCGGCAACGCCCTCCGTAATCAGCAGGGGCAGGCGGGCGCGTCGGTCGTGGCGCTCGTGACCCTCCTCTGGAGTTCCCTCAAACTCTTCCGGGGGATGGACGTCGGGTTCTCGACGATCTACGGCGGCCCCATCGGGGGGTTCGTCGACCAGTTGCGCGACGGGTTCGTCACGCTCGTCGCCGTCGGCGGCGGCATCGCCGTCACTATCGCCATCGGCGCAATCCTCGCGATTCCGTCGGTTCAACTGGTCCTCTTCGGCGTCGACCTGCTCGACGTCCTCGGGACCGTCGCCCTCCTGTTCGGACTGACGCTGACGTTCCTTCCGCTGTACTACGTCCTCCCGACGGCGGATATCACCCTCAGGGAGGCGATTCCGGGGGCGGCGTTCGCCGCCGTCGGCTGGACGGCCCTCCAGACCGGCTTCCGCCTGTACACGCAGCTGTCGAGCGGCTACGAGGCCTACGGCGTCCTCGCCGGGGCGCTGTTGCTCGTCACGTTCCTCTACTTCGGGGGCCTCGTTCTCCTGACCGGGGTCGTCCTCAACGCTGTCCTCGCAGGCCGAATCGATAGGCAGACCGACTTCGATACACCAGAGACGACACGCGATACCACTCCCTCGTTTATGACCGACGACACCACCATCGAGACGGGACCGGGCGGCGATGACTACGACTACGACGACCCCGATGCGGACCTCGACGAGGACGACCTCGAATCCGAGGTCAGACGGCTGCGACAGCAGCTCCAGACCTTCGAGGACGAGATAGAAGACCGGACGGTCCACCGCGAGGAACTCGAGAGCGACATGCGCCGCTACGTCCGCAAGCGCATGCGCCGCGGCAAGGCCCGTGGCTGGGGCCCATACCTCGTGTTGCTCTACGGGACGGCGATGACCATCTCCGCCTTCGCCCTCATCGAGAGCGGCCTTTGGGCGGTGATGGCGATGCTCGTCATCTGGCTGTCGACGCTCGGGCTCTACGTCGTCTTCCTCGGGGTCGGGGCCGCGCTCAACTTCGTCAGCGTGCCCGGCCGCCTCGTCGACTTCGTGAAGAGCCGTCGGGGCTGACGGCCACGGCCCGCGGCCCGCCGAAGCCGTACGTCCGCCGCGTCCCTCCGCTCCCGTACGAACCCGCTTTGGGCCCCGACGCCGGGGTTAGGACACCGGTCTCGTCGACGTTCCCAGTCGACGCTCCGAGTACCCGGTCCTCCTGTTCGCGCTGGTGACGCGACTCGGCGACCCTGTTCTACGCGCTGCTCGACCGGAGACGAGCAGCGTTCGTCCTCGCTCTCGCGGTCGGGGGCGTACTCGCGGCGCCGTTACTCTCCGACGCGGAACGTCCGGGGGTAGACGGTCGGGACGTGGCGAGGGAGATGACCCGGCGTGTGGGGGCGGGCAGACGGCACCGCTCGACACCGTCCGCGGGGCGTGGTGCCGTGCGCTCGCGCACGCCGGGCGCGAGTCGGGACGTAGTCGTCCCCGTGGCGCCCCGCGGCGCGACTCAGATCACGGCGGGGCTGGCCGCGGCTTCCGGTATGAACGCTCGGACCGTCCACCGGTCGAAAAAGAGTGGTCGCGTGTCGGTTCGCCGCTGGTCGGCAGTTCAGAACGTCTCGAGGTAGCGGTCGAGTTCCCACTGGGAGACGTCGATACGGTAGTCGTCGTACTCCTGGGACTTGGCGGCGAGGAACTTCTCGTAGACGTGTTCCCCGAGGGCGTCGCGGACGACCTCGTCCTCCTCGAGGGCGTCGAGCGCCTCGCCGAGGTTCGAGGGGAGCGTCTCGATGCCGTAGTCCTCGCGTTTCTCCTCGTCGAACTCGTAGATGTTCTCGCGGACCGGGTCGGGCGCTTCGAGGTCCTTGTCGATGCCGTCGAGCCCCGCGTGGATGAGCGCGGCGAACGCGAGGTAGGGGTTGCACGACGGGTCCGGGAAGCGCGCCTCG
>CAYYSW010000246.1:0-4380 GCA_964474395.1 uncultured Halobacteriales archaeon | reverse complement strand
GGCGACGCCCGGCGAGTACGCCAGCGAGAGGTCCCGCTGGGTGTTCGTCGGTTTCGTCGTACTGATCTCGATCTTGCCGGGTGGGTCCTGTCGGTGATATTCGAGAGAGTCCTCGTCGAGTCCCATGGTGCCTCCCCGTCCAGTGACGGTAAAAAGCTAACCGAGGGCGCAACGCCGTTCCGTCGGTCGTCGAGGGTCGCGGGTCGGCGAACGGTGGCGGTAAGTGCGTCGGGTCCCGAGCGCGAGTATGGAGTCCCGCTTTCGGTTCCGCACCCTCGCGGCGCTCTCGGCGGCGCTGACGTTCGTCCTGATTCTGCTCGGCGTCTACACCGCCGCGGCGGGCGCGGGGCTGACCTGCGAGGCCCGCTGGCCGCTGTGTGACGGTGCGGTGTTCGGCCTGTTCCCCGCCAACTGGGGGAGCTTCATCGAGTGGTTCCACCGCCTCGTGGCGATGATAACCGGCTTCGTCATCCTGGGGACGACCGTCACGGCGTTCCGTCGGGGCCGGAGCCGCCGGGTCAGGAGTGCGCTCGCCGTCGCCACGCTGTTCCTGCCCGCACAGATCGTCCTGGGGGCGCTCACCGTCACCCAGTACGAGTGGGTGATCCTCACGGCCCACTTCGTCACCGCCCTGACCATCTTCACGGGCGTCTCGCTGGCGACGCTCTGGAGCGTCGACGGCGTCGTCGGACCGGACCGCGTCCGGCAGGCGACGACGGCGGCCGTCCTCGCGCTGCCCGTCGTGCTGGCGCTGACCCCACGCCTGTTCGTCGTCTACACCGCCCCGGTGCAGGTCGGCTACTACGCGGCCGGACTGGCGGCGTACGCGGCCCTGCTCGCGGCGACGCTCTGGGCCGGTCGCGTCGACGGCCTCGGTCGCATCCGCCCGGCGACGGTCGGCGGGGCGTCGTTGCTGTTCGGCCTCCTCGTCGTCGGCCGGCAGGTGTACGGCGAGACGGGCCAGTTGCTCACCGTCGCGGCGACGCTGCTGGCGTTCGCCCTCGCCGGCGCTGCGGCGTGGGTTGTCCGTCGGCAGTCGCCCCCCGACCGACCCCGCGGCGTCCCCGGCGACGACTAGGGCGAGGAGGTTCGCGTAGTACGAAAGCTTGAAACGGCACTCACGCGCATGCAGGGGTATGTCACGAGACCGCTCCACCAGTCGACGCGCGTACCTCGCTGCACTCGGGTCCGGTAGTGCAATGGCCCTCGCCGGCTGTCTCGGCGAACCGCCCGCCGAGGGCGACAACGGGACGAACGGCGACGGTGCCGGCGGCAACGGCTCCGGCGACGGGAACGGGACGACCGGGGAGAACGCCTCCGGCAACGGCTCGGACCAGGAGACGACCGCCGACGGCGAGACCCAGTCGATAACCGCCGGCACGGCGCCGGGGTTCCCGCCGTTCGAGATCAAGGAGGGCGGCGAACTGACGGGCTTCGACGTCGAACTGCTGGAGGCTGTCGTCGCGGCGGCCCCCGGCTACGAGCTGGACGGCTGGGAGGAGTTCGAGTTCAGCGGCCTCATCCCCGCGCTCACCGGGGGCCGCATCGACGTCATCGCCGCCGCGATGACCATCACCGAGGAGCGCCAGCAGACCATCGCCTTCTCGGACCCCTACTACGAGGCCGACCAGTCGGTGCTCGTCCGCGGTGACGGGGAGTTCTCCCCGTCGGAACTCGCCGACCTCTCGGGGCGCCCCATCGGCGCCCAGAAGGGCACCACCGGCGAGAGCGTCATCAAGTCCGAACTCATCGAGCAGGGCCAACTGGAGCAGTCGAACTACAACGCCTACGGCAACTACACGCTCGCGGTCCAGGACCTGGAGAACGGCAACATCGACGCCATCGTCCTCGACAAGCCGGTCGCCCAGACGTTCGCCGAGCAGCGCAACGTCACCGTCGCGTTCACCTACGAGACCGGCGAGGAGTACGGCTTCGGCCTCCGACAGGACGCCGACGACATGACCGCCGCCATCAACGAGGGACTCGCGACGGTCCAGGAGAACGGCACCTACGAGGAACTGCGCAACAAGTGGTTCAGCGAGTCCTGAGCCGATGGATCCGCTCGCGCTCGTGGCCTCGCCGTCGGTCGCCCCGGGGGTGCTCCAGGCGAGCACGCCCTCCGACTGGGCGTTCGTCCTCGAGAACGCCGACTACCTGCTGCTGGGCGCTGTCGTCACCGTCCTGCTGACGGCGACGGCCGTCGTCCTCGGCTTCCTCGCCGGGTTCCCGGCAGGGGCCATCGAGGTGTACGGGAGCGGCCCGCTCCGGACGCTCGTGAGCAGTGTCGGCGTCCTCCTGCGCGGGACGCCCATCGTCGTCATCCTCGTGTTCATGTTCTTCGCCTCGCCGTTCCCGCTGCCCGGAGGGGAGCTGAACTTCACCGTGCCCGGGCTCGGTTCGCTGAGCATCAGCGTGAGCGCGTTCACCGCCGCGACCATCGGGCTGGGGCTGCGCAGCGCCGCCTATCAGGCCCAGATATTCCGCGGGGCGCTCCAGAGCGTCAGCGAGGGCCAGATGGAGGCCGCCCGCGCGGTGGGCCTCTCGAAGCTGGAGGCCATCCGGTACGTGATCCTCCCGCAGGCGCTCCGGCGATCGATTCCGGGCTTCCAGAACGAGTTCACCATCGTCCTCAAGGACACGTCGGTGGCGTTCGCCATCGGCCTCGCGGAGCTGCTGAGCCGGAGTTACGACCTGTTCGTCCAGTCCACGACGTCGGTGCTGGAGGTCATCCTGTTCATCTCCGCGGTGTACTTCGTGCTTACCTTCGCGACCAACCGCACGCTGGACGCCATCGGGCGCCACTACGCTATCCCGGGTGGTGACCGATGAGCTCCGACGGGCCCCTGCTCCGCGTCAAGGACCTCGACAAGTCCTACGGCGACGAGCAGGTCCTGCGCGGGGTGAGTTTCGACCTCGACCGACAGGACGTGGAGGTGCTCATCGGCCCCAGCGGGTCGGGCAAGTCCACGCTCCTGCGCTGTGTCAACCGCCTCACGGAGTTCCAGGGCGGGGACGTCTACCTGAACGGCGAGTCGGTCATGGCGATGGACGAGGACGACCTGCGCCGGCGCGTCGGGATGGTGTTCCAGGACATCAACCTCTTCGCGCACCTCACGGCGAGGGAGAACGTCACCCTCGGCCTGCGGCGGGTCCTCGGGATGAGCCGCGAGGACGCCGACGAGCGGGCGATGGAACACTTAGAACAGGTGGGCCTCGCCCGGCAGTCCGACTCGTACCCCGCCGAACTCTCTGGCGGGCAGAAACAGCGCGTCGGCATCGCCCGCGCGCTGGCGATGGACCCCGACCTCCTGCTGTTCGACGAACCGACGAGCGCGCTCGACCCGGAACTCGTCGGCGAGGTGCTGGAGGTGATGCGCGACCTCGCGGAGGGCGGGATGACGATGCTCGTCGTCACCCACGAGATGGGCTTCGCCCGGCAGGCCGCCTCGCGGCTGATGTTCCTCGACGAGGGGCGCATCGTCGAGCGCGGCCCGCCGGACAAACTGTTCGAGAACCCCGACAGCGAGCGGACGGCGGAGTTCCTGCGCCGCCTGACGAACCTCGCGGAGGAGGAGCACTGAGATGGCCGGCGAGCGCTCGGCGGCCCGGCGGACCTACGACCGGGCGGCCGTCGCCACCCCGTCCGGGCGGTCGGTCGCGCTCGTCGTCGGCGCGCTGTTCTGGACGTGGCTCGTCGTCCGGTGGGTCGCGAACTGGCTCGGATACACGGAGCCGTTCTTCCCGTCGGCACCGTTCGAGTCGCTCGCGGCGGGCCTGCGCGACGACGCCCTCATCATCGGCGCGACGGGGGGCGCGCTCGCGCCCCTCGCCGACTTCGTCGCCGGCTTCTGGTTCTGGTTCTCGGACGTGGCGCGCATCGCCGCGCTGGCCGTCGAGAACCTGCCCGTGCTGGCGAGCGGGGCGTGGACCACCGTCGTCCTCACCGTCGTCAGCATCCTGCTCGGCCTCCCCATCGCCGTCGCCCTGAGCGTCGCCCGCGTCTACGGCGGGCCGGCCTCGCGGGCCGTCTCGCTCGGCTACATCGAACTGCTCCGGGGGACGCCGCTGCTCGCCCAGCTGTTCGTCCTTTACTTCGGGTTGAACCTCTCGCAGTACTTCCGGGGGGTCACCTTCGGTGTCCTCCCCGCAGCGGCGGTGTGGGTCGCCATCGTCGGGTTCACGGTCAACAGCGCCGCCTACCAGGCCGAGTACATCCGCTCGGCGCTCGAATCCGTCGAGGCCGGCCAGCTGACCGCGGCCCGGGCCATCGGCCTCTCCCGGCTGGAGGGCATCCGGTACGTCGTCCTCCCGCAGGGGCTCCGCTACGCGATTCCCGGCTGGACGAACGAACTCGTCTACCTCATCAAGTACTCCTCGCTG
>CAYYSW010000245.1:4052-4407 GCA_964474395.1 uncultured Halobacteriales archaeon | reverse complement strand
GGGGCGAACTCCCGGGACTGGGTCTTCATCAGTCCGATGACCGCCCGGCGCACCGAGTTCGAGAGCACGAGGCCGTCGATGACCTCCTCGACGCTCCGCGAGGTGATGTTGACGACGGTGCCGTCCTCGCTCGCCTTCAGGTGGTCGTGGGCGCGTCGGGTCGTCCAGACGGCGCTCATCACCAGGAGGTCGTAAGCGTCGTACCAGTCGTCGTCGTCCATGTCGAGGAACGACCCGCTGGGCGGGCCGCCGGCGCTCGTGACGACGTGGTCGAGGCCGCCGAACTCCTCGGCGGCCGCGTCGACGAACTCGAAGACCGCCTCGCGGTCGGTGATGTCGGCCTCCATCGCCAGCA
>CAYYSW010000245.1:0-4042 GCA_964474395.1 uncultured Halobacteriales archaeon | reverse complement strand
CGCCGAGTGCTTCGAGCGAGTCGCGCGCCGAATCGAGGTGCTCGGGCGTCCGCCCGCAGACCGCGACGTGCGCGCCCTCGCGGGCGAGTGCCTCCGCGCTCGCGAGGCCGAGGCCGCTGCTCCCCGCCGTGACCAGTGCCGCGTTGTCCTCCAGTCCGAGGTCCATACGAGAGCACCTGGGGCGGGGCCGAGAAATAGCTGGTCCCGCGCCGCGGTCCCGACTACGGGGTGCGGACCTGTACGCTCCCGTCGCCGGTGACGCCGACGAGGATGTCCCGGCGGACCTCCCGCCCGCGGACGGCGTCGCCGGCGGCGTCCCCGACGAGTTTCATGAGTTCGGGCGCGGCGTAGTTGACCTTCACCCCGGCGTCGTCACAGGCGGAGTACACCATCTCGGGGACGTCGTAGAGGTCGGTGCCCGCCTCGACGGCGACCTGGACGGGCGCGCGCAGCGCCTCGGCGAACGCCACCGTCTCGCGGGCCTTGCGGACGTTCTCGCGGGCGCTGGCCTCGATGGAGGAGACGTTGGCCCGGGAAGTGCCGAGCCACGCGGCGATGTCGGCCTGTGCGATGCCCCGCTCGCGGAGGCAGAGCACCTCCGCTTGCCGGCGTGTCAGCACGCTCGTCTCGGGGTCGAACCCGACCCGGTCGAGCAGGTCGGGGGCGTCTTCAGGAACGGTCATGGGTTAGTGGGCGCGGGGTCGTCGTCTACGGCTACCCGGCGCGGTCGCTTGTAGCCGACGGTTCCGACGCGATGAATGGACGGCGAGACCGGGAGCGGCCGGGTGCCAGTTCCGGGCGACGAGGGCCGACCCCCTGGTCTCGCACGGTAGTACGAGGGGGAGCCACTTAGCCTCGCCGCCCCTCGAGGCCCTGTCCGACGATGACGCCCCCCGCAACCAGCAGGTCCGGCGCGTGCTCCCAGCAGGCGTACCACGTCCGGTGGCCGCGCGCCACCACGACGTCCGCACGGACCCCGCAGTCGAAACACGGCTGGGTATCGGCACCACGGACGACCCGCATGCACGACGTTGGCACGGGTCGTACTTGAACGTCAGCCCTTAGCTGCCCCAGAAGTTGTCGCGGCTGCCCAGTCGCTCGCGGCGCGGCTTGCGCGGGCCGTCGTCCTCGTCGTCGTCCGCCTCGTTCTCCTCGCCTTCGTCGCTCGCCGCCCCCTCTTCGGTCTCGTCGTCCTCGTCGTCGTCCATCGGGAGGCGCTCTATCTCGTCGGCGCGGGCGTGGTTCGACCGGACCTTCGTTATCTTCACGCGGGCCCGCGCGTCGGGAAGGACCCCGTCGACGAAGACGATGAACCCGTCCTCGGTGCGACCGACGCCGGCGCCGCTCTCGTGCATGTCCGTCACGTCCACGACGACCTCCTCACCGGGCTTGACGGGCTGGGACTTCAGGTCGCGAATGGGCTGGTTGTAGTGGTTGCACCACTCGGCCCCTCCGCGGTCGCCGTAGTGCTGACACCCCATGCCGTTGATTCGCTCCGAGTAGCTGGGGCACTGGTCCGCGAGCGGACAGTCTGGCATGCAGTGGGCTACAGGGTAGGCAAATAAAACGCTTGTTGGTCACGAGGGCGCGCACCGCCGGCCCGCCCCGGACCGGAACGCTTTGCCCCGCTGCTCCCCTCACGCTGGTATGAGCCGCCAGGTCCCCGAGATGGCCCTCGCCGTCGGGGTGGTACTCGCGGTCCCGCTCGGACTGTTCGCCGTGCTCGCCGGCGCGACCGTCGGCGCCGCCGCCGTCGCCCTCCTCGCGTTCTACCCCTTCGCGGGCTACGCCGTCGCCCGCAGCGACGACCCGACGACGGTCCTCGTCCCGGACCCCGTGCTCTACGCCGGCCTCGGTCTCGGCGCGGTCGTCGTCCTGACCGGCATCGTCGCGGGCGCGCCGGGGACCGGCCTCGCTGTCGGGGCGCTCGCCGCCGCGCCGACCGTCGCCTACCACGCCCGCTACGGGTCGTCGGTGAACCCGCTCGCGCCCGACGAGACGCTCGCGGTCGGCATGGGCGTCGCCATCGCCGCGGTCCTCGTCGGGGCGGCCCTCGGCGACCGCTTCGCCGCGGGCGTCGGGGGCGGCGTCGTCGGCCTGACCGCCGCCGATTACCATCGCGCGCGCGGCGGCCGCCTCGACCGCCGGAGCGAACGGGCGCTCGTCGGGACCTGTCTCGGCGGGGCGGCGATGGTGGTGGTCGTCGCGGTGCTCCTCGAACAGGCTCTCGCTGGCGTCGGCGTCGCCGCCGGTCTCATCGCCCTGGGGGCGTTCCTCGCGCGCTGACCCGGTCGTCGGGCGGGCGCGAACGGTGAGGGGGGTTTTTTCTCGGGGGGCAGCGTTCCGGGAACCGTGCTCGCGCTGCCGGACACGGGGATGCTCGTCGTCTTCGCCATCATCGTCGTCGCGCTCGTCCTGTTCGCGACGGAGCCGGTGCCCATCGACATCACCGCCATCGGCGTGATGGTGTCGCTGATGCTCCTCGAACCGTGGACCGGCATCGCCCCGACGCCGACAGAGGGGCTCTCGGGGTTCGCCTCGACGGCGACCATCACGGTGCTAGCGATGTTCATCCTGAGCGAGGGCGTCCAGCGCACCGGGGTCGTCCAGCTGCTCGGCGCGAGAATCGCCAACTACACGCGCGACTCGGAGACCAAACAGCTGGGGGCGACCATCGGCGTCGTCGGCCCCATCTCGGGAATCATCAACAACACCGCGGCCGTCGCCATCCTCCTGCCGATGGTAACGGACCTCGCCCACGAGGGGGGCACCTCGCCGTCGAAGCTCCTCATCCCGCTGTCGTACGCCTCGATGTTCGGCGGGATGCTCACCCTCATCGGCACCTCGACGAACATCCTCGCCTCCTCGGTGGCCGCCGACCTCGGCGTCGAGCGGGCACCCTTCGGCATGTTCGAGTTCACCGCCCTCGGCGCCGTCGTCACCGTCGTCGGTGCGGCCTACCTCCTCACGGTCGGGCGCTACCTCACGCCCGAGCGCATCCGCCCGCGCGAGGACCTCACCCAGGAGTTCGAGATGGGCGAGTACCTCACGGAGGTCATCGTCCGCGACGACTCGCCGGTCGTCGGACAGACCGTCCGGGAGGCACTGGAGGTGAGCGACTTCGACGTGGACCTCGTCCAGCTCATCCGCGGCGAGGAGGTGTTCCTCGAACCGCTCGGCCCGAAGACCATCCGCCCGGGGGACGTCTTCGCCGTGCGGACCGACCGGGACACCCTGCTCGACCTCATCGACGCCGAGGGGTTCGACCTCCTGCCGGTCCGCATCGACGAGGCGGACCTCGAAGCCGCCGAACGCGAGGCACAGAACCTCGTGGAGGTGGTCATCGCCCCCGGGTCCACGCTCGTCGGCGAGACCCTCGCCTCCGCGAGCTTCCGGCAGCGCTACAACGCGACCGTCCTCGCGTTCCGGCGCGGCCCCGAACTCATCCGCCAGCGGATGGACCGCACGGACCTCCGGGTCGGGGACACCCTCCTCGTGCAGGCGACCGGCGAGAGCATCGAGCGCCTGAACAACAACCGCAACTTCATCGTCGCTCAGGAGGTCTACCGCCCCGACTTCCGCGAGTCGAAGATACCCGTCGCCGTCGGCATCGTCGCGCTCGTCATCGGGGCCGCGGCGGTGGGCCTCGTGTCCATCGTCGTCGCCGCGCTCGCCGGCGCGCTGGCGATGGTCGCTACGGGCTGTCTCAAGCCGACGGAGGTGTACGACGCCGTCCAGTGGGACGTCATCTTCCTGCTCGCGGGCGTCATCCCGCTCGGCATCGCCATGCAAGAGACCGGCGGCGCGGACCTCATCGCCCGCCTGCTCGTGGATTCGGCCGGAGCGCTCCCGCCGCTTGCGGTGCTCGGCCTGCTGTATCTCGTGACCGCGACGCTCACGAACGTCATCAGCAACAACGCCGCCGTCGTCCTGATGATACCCGTCGCCGTCGACGCCGCTGTCCGCCTCGGCGCGAGCCAGTTCGCGTTCGTCATCGCCGTCACCTTCGCCGCCTCGACGGCGTTCATGACGCCCGTCGGCT
>CAYYSW010000244.1:0-4424 GCA_964474395.1 uncultured Halobacteriales archaeon | reverse complement strand
AGGACTTCGACCTCCGGCAGGACCCATCGGTGTTCGAGCAGGTGTCCTGCGAGTGCGAGGCGACCTGGGAGGCGGTGCTGGAACGCGAGACGAGCTACGGGATGCCGCTGACGACCTGAGCGGGCGCGGGTCCTCCGACGGCGACGTTCCCCGACTGACGGCCCGGACCGGCGGGACTGTCCGTTCGGTCGTGGGGCACCCGAGTACCGAACGTTTAGGTCGCCGGGGTCGTGGGCCCAACGCGTGGTACCCGGCATCGCCGAAAGCGAGGCGCTCGTCGTCCTGTTCGCCCAGCTGGGCGTGGTGTTGACCGTGGCGACCCTGCTCGCGAGCGTCGCCCGGCGCGCGGGCGCCCCGCCGGTCGTGGGGGAACTGCTCACCGGCGTCTTCCTCGGCCCGTCGGTGCTGGGCCTCCTCGCGCCGAGCGTCTACGAGGCGCTGTTCCCGAGCGACGCCGTCCTCCTGACGGGCGTCTCGGCGGTGGCACTCGTCGTCCTCATGACCGTCGTCGGCATGGAGACGGACCTCGACATCGTCCGCGCGCAACCCGGGCGGACCCTCCTCGTCACCCTCGGGAGCGTCGCCGTCCCCTTCGCCCTCGGCGGGAGTCTCGCGTTCGTCGCCCCCGACGCCGTCCTCGCGGCGGGGGCGGACCGCCGCGTGTTCGCGCTGTTCGTCGCCACCGCGATGAGCATCTCCGCCATCCCCGTCGTCGCCCGAATCCTGCTGGACATGGGCCTGCTCGACGCCCCCCTCGGACGGCTAGCCATCGCCGTCGCCCTCCTCAACGACACCGTGGGGTGGCTCCTGCTGGCCGTCGTGGTGGGGCTCGCCGGCGGCGAGGACCCGTTCGCGGCGCTCCCCGGGACGCTCCTCGCGCTCGCGGCCGTCCTCGCGCTGGCGCTCACGGCCGGGCGCTGGCTGGCCGGGCGGCTCAGTGTCGTCGACGACGTGGCCGCACTTCCCGCGCTCGTCGCCCTGGCGCTGCTGGCGGGCGCGGCGACGCAGGCCCTCGGCGTCGAGGCGGTGCTGGGCGCGTTCCTCGTCGGGGCGCTGGCGCGCGACCGGGGGACCCTCTCGGAGTCGACCGTCGAGGGGCTCGAACGGGTGACGCTCACCGTCCTCGCGCCGGTGTTCTTCGCCGTGGCGGGCCTCCGGGTCGACCTTGGTGCGCTCGCGGACCCGACGGTCGCGCTCGCGGCGGCCGTCGCCTTCGCCGTCGCCGTCGTCGGGAAGGTCGCCGGCACCGCCGGCGCGGCGCTGCTCTCGGGGATGCCCCCCCGAGAGGCGTTCGGCCTCGGCGCGGTGCTGAACGCCCGCGGCGCGATGGAGATCGTCGTCGCCACCGTCGGCCTGCGCGTGGGCGTGTTGAACGAGGCCGCCTACGCGACGGTGGTGCTCATCGCCATCGGGACGTCGGTGATGGCGCCGCCGCTGGTCGGGCGGATACTCGGGCGCGAGGGGCGGGCGGTGCGGACCGCCACGACCGGGAACGGGTAGCTCCGTTCGAGAAGCCGCGCAGGACGCCGTGTCCGTCGGTGCTCCCGAGGTGGGGCAGGGCGGCCCGCTCGGGGTGGGGCATCATGACGGCGACGGTGTCCCGGTCGCCGAGGACGCCCGCGACGTTGCCCGCCGAACCGTTGGGGTTGGCGTCGTCCGTCACCTCGCCGTCGGCGTCGCAGTAGCGAAAGAGGACCCTGTCCTCGGATTCGAGGTCGGCGAGGTCCCCCTCGGGGATCTCGAAGCGCCCCTCGCCGTGGGCGATGGGAATCGAGAGCACGTCGCCCTCGTCGTATGCGCGGGTCCACGGCGTGTCGGCGTTCTCGACGCGCAGGTAGACGGGTTCGCACTGGAAGCGCGCGCTCCGGTTGGTCGTGAACGCGCCGGGGGTGAGGCCGGCCTCGCAGCCGATCTGTGCGCCGTTGCAGACGCCGAGGACGGGGACGCCCTCGCTAGCGAGCTCGCGGACCTCGCTCAGGACGGGCGAGCGGGCGGCCATGGCGCCGGCCCGGAGGTAGTCGCCGGAGGAGAAGCCACCCGGGAGGACGACGCCCGAGGTGTCGGCGGGCAGGCCGTCCTCGTGCCAGACGCGGTCGGCGTCGATGCCGAGGTGGGCGAGCGCGCGCTCGGCGTCGCGGTCGCAGTTCGACCCGCCGAACTGGAGGATGGCGACCATCTCAGCGCTCCGCGACGGCCACGTCGTAGTCGTGGATGGTCGGGTTCGCGAGCAGGCGTTCGGCCATCTCCCCGGCGCGGTCGGCGGCGGCGGCCTCGCTGTCGGCGTCGAGGTCTATCTCGAAGCGGTCGGCCGACCGCAGCCCCTCGAGCTCGAACCCGAGGCGGTCGAGGGCCCGTTTCGTCGTCTCGGCCTCCGGGTCGAGCACCCCCCGCTTGAGGCGGACGGTGACGGTCGCCGTGTACGCGGTCATCGTCAGAGATGGCGTGGTCGTGCATCAAAACGCTTGTGGGTTCCATCGTGTGAGCACGTTCGTGGATACCTCGGGGCGGGAGCGACGCGGGGCGGAGGGGGCCGAATCGGGCCACGTCGAGGCGGGCCGAGGATCGGTGTCGGACAGCGGACAGGCCGTGCGTAGAGCGGCGCGCTTTTCACCGCCGGACCTCCTCGGGAGGGTATGAACCGCCACGCCCGCAGACCGTACCCGAGGACGGTGGTACCGTGACGCGCGACCTCGCGGAGGTCACCGTCGTCGGCGACGACAAGAAGGGCATCATCGCCCGCGTGACGACGCTCCTCTTCGAACGCGGCGTGAACGTCGAGGACCTCGACCAGGCCGTCCAGGGCGGGGTGTTCCGGATGACCCTCCACGTGGACACGAGCGAGATGGTCGTCAAACCCGAGACGCTCCGCGAGGCGCTCCAGGACCTCGGGGACGAACTCGGTCAGGACATCCAGGTCCGCTTTCCCGGCGACCGGGACACCGACCGCATCGCCGTCCTCGTCACGAAGGAGTCCCACTGCCTGGAGGCGCTCATCGAGGCCCGGGAGGCCGGCGAGGTGGACGCCGAGTTGAGCGTCGTCGTGGGGAACCACGACGACCTGGCGGACGTCGCCGAGGGCGCCGGCATCCCCTTCTACGACATCGGCGACGGGTCGGGCGCGCCCGACGAGGAGTGGCTGCTCGACATCCTCGACGAGCACGACGTGGACCTCATCGTCCTCGCGCGCTACATGCGCATCCTCTCGCCGAACGTCGTCTTCCGCTACGAGGACCGCATCATCAACGTCCACCCCTCGCTGCTGCCGGCGTTCCCCGGCGCGGAGGCCTACCGGCAGGCCCGCGAGGAGGGCGTCCGCATCGCGGGCGTCACCGCCCACTACGTCACGACCGACCTCGACCAGGGACCCATCGTCACCCAGCGGGCCTTCGACGTGCCCGACGGGGCGAGCGTCGAGGACCTCGAACGCCGGGGCCAGCCGCTGGAGGCCGAGGCGCTGGTCGAGGCGGTGAAGCTCCACCTCGACGACGCGCTCACCGTCTACCACGGCCGGACCCACCTCCGCGGGGAGGACGAGGACGGAGCGTACCAGCTGGGCCTCTCGGGCGAGGCGCAGGCGGCGAACCCGGAGGAACCGGTCGACCGGATGGGCGGCGAGGAGGAGGGCGAGCGGGCCGAACCCTCGGAAGCGGACGACTGACCTACAGGTCCCGGACGGCGTCCACCGCCCGCTCGATGGACGGCGCGTCGAACAGGTCGCGCCCGAGGTAGGCGTTCGCGCCGGCGGTGTAGAGGTCGCTCGCGGCCCGGACGACGCTCTCGGGGAGCGGTTCGGGGTCGCGGTCACAGAGCGTGCGCCAGTCGGCCACGTCGCGCTCTTCGGCCTCCCGTTTGGCCTCGTCGACGGCGGCGACCCACTCGGGCTGGGTGCGCTTGTGGTACTGGCGGATGACCTCCTTCGAGACCTCCTGACCGTCGTAGGAGAAGCGGTTCTCGTCGAAGGTGCCGACGACGTCCGCGACCCGTACCTCGCCGTCGTAGTAGAGGCACTCTATCTTGCCGTCCTCGTGGGTCAGGCCGGCCTCCGCCGCGCGGTCGGTGACGAGGCGGTTGACCTCGCGGGCGACCGATTCGAGGGCCTCGATTTCGGCGCGACCGGCGATGGCGTCGGCCTCCTCGCGGGCGAGGTAGCGGTCGGACTCCTCGTACTTCGTGGAGAACTCGACGACCGGCTCGGGGAGTTCGACGGGGTCGTCGGGCCACTCCTCGCCGTCGAGGCCGACCGCCTCGGGAGTCGTCCGGGACCGGAGCGACGAGCCGACGGGAACGGTGTTCCGGAAGACGACCTCGAGCGGGACGAGGTAGTTCTCGCCCGCGGCGTCGTGGTAGGCGCCGTAGTCGTAGCTCCGGCCCTCGTGGGGGAGGTCGGGGACCTGCGTGAGGTCGATGGCCATCTCGCGGGGCGG
>CAYYSW010000243.1:0-4425 GCA_964474395.1 uncultured Halobacteriales archaeon | reverse complement strand
CGCGGTGGGTGAACTGCTCGTCGAGCAGTTTCCCGTCGAGGTCGTCGGGGTCCGTGCTCACCGTTCCGCCGGCGTCGGCGTGCGGCTGGGGCCACTGTTCGTTGCCGTGGAACGGCCCGCCTTCGAGGATGAGCACGTCCAGGCCGTGTTCGCGGGCGAGTCGGGAGGCGGCGGCGGGGCCGGCCGCGCCGGCGCCGATGACGACGACGTCCGGGTCCTCCATCACGTCTCACCCCCGATGCCGTCGAGGACGTCGTCGCCGGTCAGGTCCTCGGGGAGGTTCAGGTTCTTCGCCTTCGGGTCCTTGAACCCGCCGGGGACGGCGTGGCGCCAGTTCGCCGCGTAGCCGGGTGCCGGCCCGGGATAGCCGCTCTGTCGTCGGCTCTGGACCTCGCCGGCGGGCGTCTGGAGCTCCCGGTCGTTCGGCATCTCGGTCTTCGTCGTCCCGTAGCCGGACCACTCCGTGTAGTAGCCGAAGCCGTGGAGGCCGTTGACGGCCATGACGACGTACTTCAGGATGCCGAGGTCGGGGACCAGCGGCGAGAGCAGTTCGTCGAGGTCGTCGACGACGCTCCCGTCGACGATGGTCCAGAGACAGCGCAGGCGGTCCTGGCGCGAGAGTCGGGTGAACGTTCCGCCGCCGGGGAACTGGTCGTTCGGCGAGGGCGGGTCCTCGTTCGCCCCGCGGGCGAGGAACTCGGCGGCGACGACGTCGAAGACGAGCGTGAACGCCGGCGCGTAGGGGTAGTTCTGCACGACGCGGTGGACCGTCCCGTTGGCCGTCTCGACGAGGAGGTCGAACTCGGCGGGGCCGGACCCTTCGATGGACTCGAAGGCGACACGATAGCGCTCGACCGGGCCGAACGTCAGGTGTTCCTCCAGCGCGTCGGTGTCGACGCCGAGGTCGAGACCGACCAGCCCGCCGTCGGTGAGGCCGGCCAGGGCGTCGAGCGGCGACCCGAGGCCGCCGAGGTCGAGGTCCACCTCGAACATGGCGCGGGGCATCTCGGCCGCCGAGGGGTCGCGCTCGGTGACCATCTCGGCGCGTATCTCCTGGAAGTGGTTGAAGTCCCAGATGAGGAACTTCTCCAGTTCGACGTCGAGGCCGCCCGGGACGTGTTCCGGACCGAGTTCGTCCTCCAGTTCGGGCGTCCGGGGAACGATGGCGTCCACGATGGACCGGTACGTGTCGGCCGTGTGCGGGTCGCTCTCCAGCGGGGCGTCCATCGCCGCCGCCGCCTCGGCCATCGTCGCGTTCGACATCGACAGGGCGGCGAGGCCGCCGATTCCTTTCACGACGCCCCGCCGCGTCATCGACGCGGGGGCGTCCGACGTGTCGTCCGTGGGCGTGTCGTCCGTGGGTGTATCGTCCATATGTCTCCTGTGGGGCAGGCGCAGTCGGCCACATCGCGCCGACCGCGTGTTCAGGCAGAACCGTGTACGATTAAGATTTTAGCCTTATATCTATGGAATATTTAGTGTCATCTCGGAGAACTATCGGCGAGGGGTCCGTTTCGGCCCGAGAAACACAGAGCATACAAGCGCCTCGCGCGGACTGTCGCTCATGTCTACGCTCATCACGGCGGCCATCCCCTGCGGGGAGTTCGCGCTCTCGGAGACGCTAGAACGGGTACCCGAGGCGACCTTCGAGTGCGAGAAGATCGTCGACACGGCCGAGGGGACGGTGATGCCGCTCGTCTGGGCGCGCGCACCGGATCTCGAGGAACTACAGGCCGCACTGGAGGCGGACTCGACTATCGAGTCCCTCGACCTGCTCTCGGAGTTCGACGAGGAGCGCCTCTACCGGATGGAGTGGGTCGACCACATCGAACTCATCATGGAGATGATCATGCACGAGGAGGCGGCCATCCTCGACGCCTCGACCGAACAGGGGACGTGGGTCCTGCGGGTCCTCTACCCCGCCTCGGACGGCCCGAGCGAGACCCTGGAGTACTGCGAGAACAACGGCCTCACGATGGACGTCATCTCGGTGCGCGAACTCGACGCCGACCCGTCGGGTCCCTACGGCCTCACCGAGTCACAGTACGAGGCACTCACCGCGGCCACCGAGCAGGGGTACTACGACGTCCCGCGGGACGTCGACCTCGATGACCTCGCCGACGAACTGGGTATCTCCCACCAGGCGCTCTCCGAGCGCCTCCGTCGCGGCGTCAACGCGCTGGTCACCGACACGCTCCTGTTGGAGAAGCTCGCACACGACAACGAGGCCCCGGACTCCCCGGGGCGCTGAGCGGTCGCCGCGGTCAGACCACTTCGAGCGTCTCGACGATCCGTTCGTCGTACTCCTCGCGGTGGTCGGCACAGAGCCAGACCTCCGCGGCCTCCCCTTCGTCCGGCAGGATCCGGTAGCGCCCGGCGGCGTCGTTCGGACAGCGGACGTACTCCTCGCTCGTCACCGGCCCCCGCTGGCGCGGGGCGTGCGCGACGACCCACGTGGGTCGGAGCGTGATGGACTCACACAGGTCTCGCGGCTCCTGGTCCGGTAGTGTCTCGTTCATGCTGAGGAGCAGGCTCGCTTCGCTCCGTCCACATCGACACGACAGAATGGTATGGCTCTTGGGGCTGCCCTGGAAGACGCGGTGCGTCGCGATGCCGGCGCGACGGGACGGACGAGCAGTGATGACCGGCGTGGCTACCCGTCCCGGACGACCCGGGCGGCGACCGAGCCGACGGGGTCCACCTCCGCCCGGACGGTGTCGCCGGGCGTGATGACGCCCGCGCCCGGCGTCCCGGTGCTGATGACGTCCCCCGGTTCGAACGTGACCACCCGCGAGTGGGCGGCGACGAGTTCGGGCGGCCGGAACAGCATCCCGTCGATGGTGTTCTCCGCGACTGGTTCGTCGTTTACGACGGTCCGCACCGAGACGTCCGCCAGCGTCTCGCTCGGCGATTCGGGGACGGCTATCCACGGCCCGGCGACGAGGAACGTATCGAAGCTCTTGGCGCGCGTGAGAAAGCGAGGGTTGCGTTCGAGGACGTCCTCGGCGGTCATGTCGAGGAGGGGGACGAACCCCGCCACCACGTCGTCGAAGTCCGACCCGGCCACGTCGCGGCAGGTCCGCCCCAGTACGACGCCCAGTTCCGCCTCCGCCGTCACGCGGTCGCTCACGTCGGGGTCGGGCAGTCGGACCGGCCCGCCCGGTCCCGTCAGGGCCGTCCGGGGCTTGAGGAAGCTCGCCGGTTCGTCGGGCCGGACCTCGCTCAGGTCGGCGGCGTGGTCCGCGTAGTTCAGCCCGATGCCCCACAGTTTGCCGGGCCGGTCGAGCGGCGAGGCGAGGGTGAAGCGGTCGGCCGGCCTGCGGGTCGCCGGCGCCTCGGCGGGGTCGGAGAGGCCGTCGGGTGCGTGCCGGAGCGCCTCGCGGACCGTCTCCACCCCGGGGAGCGCCGCCTCCAGCGGGACGAACCCCGCCTCGTCGCCGAGCAGCGCGTCGCCGTCGGCCGTGCGCGCGAGGTAGCGCATCACGTCCGCCCCCGGTCGGTACTACACTCCCCCCGTCCTCTCGTCCCGGACGTCGCCGGTTGCATACACGTTTCCCCCGCCGCCGCCGGGATGAGTGTGACGGTGGCGGCGGGCGGCCACAGCGGAGTGTGCTGTCGCAGGTTTCGGGCCTAGGGCCGTGCCGTCTGTCCCTACCCACGTGACACGTTACCGGACGACTCCGATGCCGACCGGACGAGACGACACGGCCGAGAGAACGGCGACCGCCGTGGAGGGACGATGGGGGCGCTCACCTGGCACGGCGAGGAGGACGTCCGCGTCGAGGACGTCGAGAAGCCGGAGATACAGGAGCCGACGGACGCCGTCATCGAGAGCGCGGCGACATCGATCCCTCGTCCGTCATCACGCACAGGGAGTCCCTCTGGAAGGGTCCCGAGATGTACGAGACGTTCCGTGACGGGAAGACGACTGCGTCAAGGTGGTGGTGACGCCCTGAGCCCGCTCAGTCGTCGGCTGTCGCCGCCTCGCCGCGCAGTTCGTCGGCGATGAGGTCCTCGTCGAACTCCAGGGTGTGTTCGAGTTCCTCGGTCGCCACGTCCTCGAAGGCGTGGCGGGCGATGGTGCGCCAGTGGACCTCGTCGGGACCGTCGAAGATGCGGAACGGTCGAACGTTCTCGTAGAACGCCGCGACGGGGAGGTCCTTCGCGATGCCGTTGCCGCCGAGACACTGGACGGCGAGGTCCATGATCTCGTTGCAGACGTTGGCGGCGTACACCTTGGCCATCGAGACCTCGATGCGGGCCTCGCTGCGGTCGAGTTCGCGGGCCGCGTGACGGACGCCACAGCGGACCATGTGGAGCTTCGTCTCGGCGTCGGCGATGCGCTGGCGGAGCGCCTGCTTCTCGGCGAGCGTCGAACCGAACGCCTCCCGCTCTGCGACGTACGCCTTCGACACCTCGAGGGCG
>CAYYSW010000242.1:0-4433 GCA_964474395.1 uncultured Halobacteriales archaeon | reverse complement strand
CGACGGCGTGGCGCTCGTGGGATGCCCCATCGAGGAGCGCGTATTGCCGCGTCGCACCGGGGAGTGAACGGGTGTAGACCACGACGCCATGCTCCAGAAGCGAACGGGGAGGTGTGCAGCGACCCACCGCGGCCTCTGACCGGCACCGGGGAACCGACACACACTGGCACACGAACTGCGGCCCCGTCGGGTGGCACCGACGACTCCGCTCCTCGCGCGCGGGCGGTCCGGGTAGCCCGCGGACGGGAAGTAGCGACGATGATCCGGGACGACGGGGCGGACGTCGAGGACGCCGGACACCGAACCGACGACGAACCGCCCGAACGGGCAGGTAGCCGTTAACTGACGCCTATCGGGGAAAGAAACGAGGGCGCACGCACGGTCGACGTTCCGGTGTCGTCTGTCGTCTCCCCTCCGAAGCGGACCGGAAGCGCGTTATCCGTCGGGTAACCCGCCACGAGCGGGGCGTCTCCCCGGTTATGAAAAACAAAACTCCAGTACAATCCTCTCTAATTAAGTGTCAGTTCGTGGTGGACCTGGTCGTAACGATGCTGTCAAACCAGATACAACAGAACGGCACGCTCCCGACGTACTACCTCGTAACGAGGGCCGACCGTACCCCGGAGGGGGGACGGTGAGCGACGACCACACCGGGATGGAGCGGCGGACGTTCCTGGCCGCCGGCGCCGGGTCCATCGGCATGGCGGCGCTCCTCTCCCGCATGAGCGGGTTCGTGAGCGCACAGGCGGCCGACCCCGAATGGGAGACCATGACCGCCGCGGGCGGCGGCGAGTACACCTACACCTACGATGCTCCCGCCCCGACGAACCCCGACGGGTTGCTCGGGACCGTCGACTTCCGCGTCCTCCAGGACGGGTCGGAAGTCCTCACCACATCGGTCGAGCTCGGCATCGACCCGGACGGCCGGGAGTTCCGCTTCGAGGACGACGCCACCGACGCCCGCCTGCGCGGCGTCGTCGTCTCGCAGGACGGGCAGGTCTCCGCCTCGATGCGCGGGGACAACCTCACCGACGGCGCGATCTACCGGTTGCTCGTCGAGGCGCCCGGCGTGGCCGGCACCCCCTCGTTCGACCTCGCGTTCGAGGCCGACGGCGAGGAGGGCAGCGGCGTCGTCGGGCCGGTCGATGCGCCCGCCGACTTCCCGAACGACGAGAGCGAACTCCGCCTGACGGTGACTGGCACCCTCGACGGCGTCTCGACCGGCGAGTTCGACGCCGACAACGTCAGCGACGTGAACCCGGTCGAGGACGACGAACCCCCCGAGGGCGACGTCGGAGAGCCCGTCACCCAGAACGGCGTCACGCTCCAGGTACTCGAGCCGCTCCTCGAGGGCGGCGCCATCGAGTTCGTCGGCGGCGGAGAACAGCTGTTCCGCGTCTCCGTCAGCCCCGACACGAACCTGACGGTCCAGCTCCGCATCACGCTCGAACCGCCCGAGGCTATCCCCGAGCCCGTCGCCGACGGCTGGCACGAACTCGCCTTCGGCGAGGATGGCCGGTTCACCGGCCAGTGGTACGCCCCCGGGACGGCCAACCCCGATGGTCTCCTCGGCGGGTTCTTCTTCCGCATCCGCGACCGGAACGCCCCCGAGACGGTCCTCAGCACCTTCGCGGCGGAGCTCGGCATCGACGCCCCCGGCCGCGAGTTCGGCTTCGACGGCGTCGGCGGCACCGCGCGGCTCCGCGGGGGCTTCGTCGTCCTCGACGGGCTGTTCGGCCTCGCCATCCGCGGCGACAACCTGACGCCCGGCGGCGACTACTCCGTCACCGTCAGCGAACCCGGCGGCGCGTCGCGGACCGTCGACCTGGAGATGGACGGTGACCGCGGGTCCGCCGTCGTCGGTCCTGAGCCGACCGCCCTCCCCGAGGACGAGACCCTCCTCCGTATCGAGGTCAACGGCCCCGAGTTCACCGAGGGCAACGTCGAGGAACCCGGTCCCATCGCGCCCGCAGACCCCGCCGACCCCGCGCCGACTATCGTCCCCGTGGACCCCGAATCCGGCGACTACGTCTACACCGTCTTCGACCCCGAGATCGAGGTCCTCGACCCCGGCTTCGAGGTGGAGGTCGTCGGCGACGACGTCTACCCCATCGAACTGGAGGTCTCCCGGAACGGCGAGACCGCCCTGCTGACCGACGAGGACGTCATCGTCGAGTGGCAAGCCATCGCCGACGGCGAGACCCTCGCGCCGCCCGAGGAGGGTCAGGAGCCCTCCCCCGAACCCGGCGTCTGGTATCCCATGGAGGACGCCCAGTCCGGGACGAAACTCCTCGGCTGGCAGGCCCCGCCCGTCGTCGACCCCGAGGGCGTCGAGGGACTCCTCCAGATCCGCGCCTCCGACGCCGACGGCCCCGTCGCGGAGTTCAGTTCCGAGGTGGGCGTCGTGCCCGCCGGCATCGAGTTCGGCATCGACGACCCCTCCGGCGCACGCATGGACGGGACGTTCACCGTCGAGGCGACCGCCGACTCCCGCATCATCGGCGGCAGTCTCCGCGGCCGGTTCCTCACCCCCGGCGAGCAGTACACCGTCACCTTCGCCGACGGGGACGGCGACGGCGGCACTCCCGTCACGGTCACCGGGACGGCCGACGCCGCGGGCGAACTGACCGCGACGTTCGGCCCCCTCGACGCCACCGGACTTCCCCTCGAGGAGACCGACGTCTCCCTCACCGTCGCCGGCTCCGGCTTCGGCGACGACGTCGAGGTGGAGACCGAGGTCATCCCCGGCATCGACTCGGACACCCCGATTCCCGTCCGGAGCGCGGACGGCGACTACGTGCTCTGGATACTCGAACCCGACACGGCCGGGCCGACGTTCCCCTTCGAGACGGTCGTCTTCGGCGGTACCCTCGTCCCGTTCCGGGCGAAGGTGACCGACGGGTCGCTCCCCGACGACGCGACCCTCGGCGAGATCCTCGACGCCGACCCGGCGTCGCTGCCCGTCGAGTGGAACCTTATCGTCGACGGACTCCCCCAGGAACCCGTCAGCATCGCGGCGGACGACCCCCCCGTCGACCCCGAACCCGGTGAGCCGCCCGCGACCCCCGGTCTCGGATTCACGGACATCGTCTTCGCGGGCCTCGGCGCGCCCGCCGGGACGTCGTTCTCCTTCACCGTCTCCGGGCAGGTCACCACGCTCGCCGACGCCGCCGGCGGCACCGTCTCGCCCGATGGCACCACGGCGAGCGGGCAGGTCACCGACGGCGAGCTTGGCTTCCGCTTCACCGGCGCCATCACGTCGCTGACCATCGAGAACGACGACGCGGTCGAGGTGCGCATGCGCGCCGACGGCGAGACGGCGTTCACCGTCGTCGACCCCGACGCACTCGCGGACCCCGACGCGCCCGAACCACCGGTCCCCACCCCGCCCGACGACGCGCCCGAGCCGGCACCCGAGAACCCCGGCCCGAGCATCAACACCGTCGTCATCTCCAGCGAGGACATCCCGGGCGGCGCGACCTACCAGCTGGTCGTCGACGGCGTCATCACGCCAGTCTCCGGGTCCGCCGTCAGCATCTCGCCCGACGGCACCACCGCGACCGGCACCGTCGGGAGCTTCAAGCACGCCTTCAACTACGTCGGGAGCATCGTGAGCCTCAGCACGACGGGCTACGTCGAGGTGTTCATCAACGGCCAGCAGGTCAGCTCCGACCAGTTCGACGTGCCGGGGCTGCCCGACGACGGCCCGACCGAGCCCCCGCGCGTCGAGCGGAAGCTCGTCATCGACAGCAGCGGCATCCACGGCCACTCCGCCTACGAGTTCACCGTCGAGGGCGGCACCATCACGGCCGTCCACGTCGACGACGACGACGCCGTCCACGACGACGGCACCCGCGCGACCGGTCGCGTCTCGACGGGCAAGGACGTCTACCGCTACACGGGCACCATCCGGACGTTCCGCCTGCGCAATCCCTCGGCGGCGCGCCTCTACGTCGACGGCGTCCACGTCCCCTACGAGGACATCGCCGACCACGAGGACGGCCCGGACGTCCCCTCGCCCCGGGCGAAGCACTACCAGGTCGACCTCGTCGTCGGCCGGCCGAACAAGGTGCTCGGCGAGACGTACGACGACTTCTACGGCCCGGAGGGTCGGCTGATCGCGTACCTCCACGGCACCAGCGAACGCGGCGAGACCCGGCGTGCGCTCTCGGGGCACCTCCGAAGCGAGTACGACGACGCCATCGAGACGACCGACATCGAGGTGTCCCGCGACGGCAGGACTGCCTACGCGACCGTCCGAGTCCGAGAGGGTGAGACGCTCACCCTCTCGCTGGTCAGCTACCTGAAGCCGGGGGCCGGCTTCTCGCGGTCCGTCAGACAGACGATGTACGACGCCGAGACCGTGACCCTCAGCGGTGGGTCCTACCGGTTCGTCGTCGACCTGCCCCGCTCGATGGGCGGGAGCTGAGCCG
>CAYYSW010000241.1:0-4451 GCA_964474395.1 uncultured Halobacteriales archaeon | reverse complement strand
GTCGAAGGGGTCTGTGTCACCCTCGACCCGGACTTCGACTTCATCGAGGTGGCGACGGGCTACCTCCAGGAGGAGGGCCACATCGAGCGGGGAGTCGAGCAGTTCATCGAGGAACGGCTGGAGGAACTCAACCAGGCGCTCCAGTCCTCGGTGCGCGTCCTCCCGAAGCTCGAGGACACCCTCGATACGGTCACGCGCGACAACCTCTCGGTGCAGGCACGTCTGAGCGACCCGAACCAGGTGGTCGAGCAACTGGCCAAGCGCCTCATCCTCGGCCTCCTGCTGGCGGCGACGGCGCTCTCGACGGCCGTCCTCTGGGCGTTCGAGGAGCCACAGGCCGCGGCCCTCGCCGCCGGGTTCACCGTGGTCGGTCTCGGCCTCCTCTACCTCTCGTTCCGCGAGCGGAAGGGACTGCGCGCACAGCCGCAGTTCACCCGGCAGGCGATGCGCGAACGGCAGGACGAGGCGGAACTGTCGGGACCCGTCGGCGCGCCGACGTCCGACCCGGACGGCGGCGACGGGACGGCCTCCCCCGCACCGACGACGCGACCCGGCGGCGGGGAGCGGTAGTTCCCCCTCCCGCCCCGCATCGGCCACAGTTAACCCCCGGCGCGCCGACCGGCCGACATGAACATCGAGCCCTTCTCCCTGGAGCGGTGGTTCGCCCGCTTCGAACACGACGCCGACATCATGCTCGCCGAGAGCGGCATCCGGAGCCTCGACGCCTCGCGGTTCGACTGCGACCCGGGCGAACTGGGCTACGTCATCCCGACGAACGGCGACCCCGAGTTTCGGGCGACGATAGGCGACCGCTACGACCGGCCCGCCGACGAGGTGCTCTTCACCTGCGGGGCACAGGAGGCCAACTTCCTGGCCTTCCTCGCGCTCGTCAACACGGCCGACCACGCCGTCGTCGTCACGCCGACCTACCAGTCTCTGGCGAGCGTCCCCGCCGCCTTCGGCGAGGTGACGACGGTGCCCCTCGACCCGCCGGAGTGGGACCTCGACGTCGAGGCGGTGAAGGAGGCGGTCCGCCCCGAGACGAGCGTCGTCGTCCTCAACAACCCGAACAACCCGACCGGGAGGTATCTCGACCGGAGCGTCGTGGAAGCGGTGTACGACGTCGCCGCCGACGCCGGCGCGTACCTCCTCTGTGACGAGGTGTACCGCCTGCTCGCAGAGGACCCCCTCCCGCCGGTCGCCTCGTTCGGCGAGTACGGCGTCTCGACGTCGAGCGTGACCAAGGCCCACGGGCTCGCAGGCCTCCGGTTCGGGTGGCTCGCGGGCCCCGCGGAGGTGGTCTCCGCCGCCTGGAACTGGAAGGACTACACGACCATCTCCCCCTCGCAGTTCGGCCAGCACCTCGCCCGGCAGGCCGTCGCCGACGAGGACGCCATCCTCGCAGAGAACCGCGACCTCGCCGCCGAGAACCGCGCCACCACGCGGGCGTTCGTCGAGCGCCACGGGCTCTCGTGGTTCGACCCCGTCGGCGTCAACGGCTTCGTCACCGTCCCCGAGGGGTTCGCGGGCGGGGAGTCGTTCTGTCGCCGCCTCGTCGAGGAGGAGGGCGTCGTCCTCGCGCCGGGCGAGGCGTTCGGCCACCCCGACCGCTTTCGCATCGGCTTCGGTCTCCCGGCCGACGAACTGGAGGCGGGCCTCGCCCGGGTGGACGACTTCCTCGCCCGTCACGCCTGACCCGGCGGCTCCCGTTACCGGCCGATAGTCGAACCCTACCGTTCGACGGGTGCGGTCAGCCTGCCGATAACAAAGTATCCGTAGTCGAGAGTGTCATGAAGAGGAAAACACGATGAGCGCACCAGAAATCGACGACGGGCCGGAGCAGGAATCGGGGCAGTTCGCGGCGTTCCAGACCGACACCGGCGAGATCGTCATCTACGACGTGACGCCCGGACAGGACACGGAGGCCTCGGGCGCGTGGATTCGCATCCACCCCGACGACTGCGTGGACCTGACCGAGGCACAGTAGCACCGGAGGAGCCCTCGGAGCGATCCGACCAGTCGGCACACCCGGTCCGACGACACGCTCCGCCGACCCGGGAGCGACCGCCGAGTCGAGCAGGCACCCGCCGTATGCGACGTCCACGCTCGAGCCACCGACCCGTTCTCGGAGGCCGGCCCGCGCAGGGTAAACGGGTCGTTTCGTCCCCTAAACGAGGCCTTGTGACACCCGAACCCCGAGCGGGTCCGACTCACAGTCGACACGCCGCACGCGTTCGCGGCGCGCGAGCGCGGTTCTCCGGGCGCGGTCGGAGCCGTCCCTGCCGAAAAAAGTGGTTCCGTACCGTTTATCTGGATACGGTTGATAGCCGCGGGTATGGCGAGACAGCAGACCGAGGTTCGCGAACTCCAGGAGGGGAGCTACGTCATGATCGAGGACGTCCCCTGCGTCATCAACTCCTACAGCACCGCCAAACCAGGCAAGCACGGCAGCGCGAAGGCCCGCGTCGAGGGCAAGGGCGTCTTCGACAGCAAGAAGCGCAACTTCACCCAGCCGGTCGACGCGAAGGTGTGGGTGCCCATCATCAACCGAAAGCAGGGTCAGGTCGTCTCGGCCAACGGCGGCGAGATGCAGGTGATGGACCTCGAGAGCTACGAGACCATCACGATGCGTATCCCCGACGGCGTCGACGCCTCCAACGAGGACGAGATAGAGTTCCTCGAGTACGAGGACCAGCGGAAGATCGTATAACCGGATGTTCCCCGGGGCCGTCGCGAACCGCGAGGACGCGCGCTACGTCCTCCTCGGCGCGCCCCTCGACGTCTCGACCACCTTCCAGCCCGGGACCCGCTTCGGTCCCGAGCGCGTCCGGCGTTTCTCCCGGACGTTCGACGACTTCGACCACCACACGGGGAGTCACTTCACCGACCTCGGGGTCCACGACGCCGGCGACCTGCGGGCGTGGGACGACGCCGCGGAGTACCTCGACTTCCTGGAGGGGATGGTCAGCGACGCCCGAGCCGACGGCGCCGTCCCCCTGTTAGTCGGCGGCGAGCACACCGTCACCGTCGCGGGCGTCCGGGCCTGCGACCCCGACGTCCTCGTCTGCCTCGACGCCCACCTCGACCTGCGCGAGGAGTACGACGGCAACCCGCTGAGCCACGCCACCGTCGCGCGCCACGCCCTCGACACCGTCGACGAGGTCGTGATACTCGGCGCGCGCACCGGTAGCGAGGCCGAGTGGGAGCGGGCGGCCGAGGCGGACGTGACCGTCGTTCCGCCCGAGGCGGTAGGCGAGTGGACGCCCGAGTTCGACGGCCGGGAGGTGTACCTCAGCGTGGACATCGACGGCGCGGATCCGGCGTTCGCGCCGGGGACGGGGACGATGGAGCCGTTCGGCCTGTTCCCCCGCGAGCTACACCGCGTCGTCCGGGCGGTCGCCCCGCGCTGTACCGGGTTCGACGTCGTGGAGGTCAACGACCGCGACGACGGGCAGGCGGCGACGCTGGCGGGGAAGCTCCTGCGGGCGTTCGTCTTCGCGCACGCGGCGGGCGACCCCGACGGGACGGGGCCGTCGCTCTCGGAGTAGCGTCCGGAAAACGAGCGTGGCGGGTCTACCGCCCGAAGACGCGCCGCACCTTCCGTTTGATACTGCGCTTTACGCCGCGCGGCAGTCGTCGCCAGGCGAACATGGCTTTCCTGAACTTACCCATTGGAATCACCGTGTCGTCTGTCGCTCGCACCTGCCGAAGCAGGCACCTCCTCCCTACTCCACCCCTGTTGATAACGCTGGCGGCCATCGCCACTGGCATGGACCTGACGACGTTCTGTGAGCGACTGGACGACCGACTGCGAACGGACGCCTACGCCGACATCGACGCCAGCGCCAACGGCCTGCAGGTGGGGCCGGACGAGGGCAGCGTCGAACACGCCGCGTTCGCTGTGGACGCAGCAGCGGCGACCGCGGAGGCGGCCATCGACCGCGGGGCGGACTGTCTGGTCGTCCACCACGGCCTCTCGTGGGGGGGATTCGACCGCCTGACCGGGCGGACCTACCGGCGGATGGCGCCGCTCGTCAGGGAGGGCGTGGCGCTGTACGTCTCGCATCTCCCGCTCGACGGACATCAGGAACTCGGGAACGCGGCGGGCGTCGCGGACCGGCTCGGGCTCGACGACCGGGAACCGTTCGGCGAACTGGGCGGGGAGCACATCGGCCAGCGCGGGCGGACCGACCCCCGCACTCCCGAGGCGCTCCGGGAGACGCTCTCGGAGTTCGACACCGGCGGACGACCGGTCCGACACCTCGATTTCGGTCCGGAGGAGGTCGAGGACGTGGCTATCGTCACCGGGAGCGGGGCGGACTGGTTCGACGAGGCCCGCGAGGCGGGCGTCGACGCGTTCGTCACCGGCGAGGGGAAACAGCAGGTCTACCACGAGGCGCGCGAGGCCGGCGTCCACGTCTTCCTCGCGGGCCACTACGCGACGGAGACCT
>CAYYSW010000240.1:3560-4472 GCA_964474395.1 uncultured Halobacteriales archaeon | reverse complement strand
GCGCTGATGAACCCGACCGTCTACAACCACCACGTCGCGCGCATCTCGAAGGCGATGCTCCGTCGGGCGACCCAGCGGCTCCTCGCGGCGGGCGCGACCGACGCCGGCGAACTCCGCCGGATGGACGACCGGGACCTGACGGTCGCCCTCCGCCAGTGCGAGGAGACGGCCGACTACGCCGAGCGACTCGACACGCGGAACCTCTACAAGCGGGCGGTCTGGGCGGAACTCGACGCCGTCGACGAGGACCTGCTCATGGCCGACCCACAGGAGACCCGGCGACTGGAGGAGGACATCGCCGACGCCGCGGGCGTGGACCCCGAGGACGTCATCCTCGACGTACCCGGCACGCCCTCCATCCCCGAGTCGACCAGCCGCGTCGTCGTCAACGGCGACATCCGGAAACTGGAGAACCAGTCGACGCTCGTCCAGGCCGTCCTCCGGGTTCAGGAGGACCAGTGGCGCTTCGGCGTCTACGCCCCATCGGGGAAGACGGACGCCGTCGGCCACGCCGTCGAGCGCGTCCTCGGGCTGGACCTCGACGCCCTCGTCAGCGACATCCGCGTCGGCCGTGCCGCGACGCTCGACGAGTTCGCCGGGAACTAAGCCCTCCGCGGACGCCCACCCGCCATGACCACCGACACCCACGTCGAGGGGACGATACTGCGCGGCCCCGAGTTCGACCCCGTCGAGGGGCGCGTCGTCGTCGAGGACGGGCGCATCGCGGCCGTCGAGGAGGCCCCGACCGACTCGACCGACATCGTCTGTCCGGCGTTCGTCAACGCCCACACCCACATCGGGGACTCCATCGCGAAGGAGGCCGGCGGCGGTCTCTCACTCGACGAACTCGTCGCCCCACCGGACGGGCTGAAACACCGCCTGCTGCGGAACGCGAGCCCCGCCGAACTCGTC
>CAYYSW010000240.1:0-3550 GCA_964474395.1 uncultured Halobacteriales archaeon | reverse complement strand
GGGGGTCCGCCACATCGAGCGGGCCGCCGAGGTGCTCGACGTCGACCCCGTCGTCCTCGGCCGGGAGACCGTCGAGGCGCTGCGCGAGAGCGACGGCTTCGGCGCCAGCGGCGCCAACGACGCCACCTTCGACGCCGAACGCGAGGCCACCCGCGAGGCGGGCAAACTGTTCGGCATCCACGCCGGCGAGGTGGACGACAGCGACATCGACCCCGCGCTCGACCTCGACCCGGACTTCCTCGTCCACCTCGTCCACGCGGACGAGGACCACCTCGACCGCATCGCGGCGGCCGACATCCCCGCGGCGGTCTGTCCGCGGTCGAACCTCGTCACCGACGTCGGCCTCCCGCCCGTCGAGGCTCTCCTCGACCACACAGACGTCGCCCTCGGGACGGACAACGTGATGCTCAACTCCCCGTCGATGTTCCGCGAGATGGAGTTCACCGCGAAGCTGTACGACGTCACGGCGAGCGAGGTCCTCGGGATGGCGACGCGCGCGGGCGCGGAGATCGGGGGGCTGAACTGCGGCGTCGTCGAGGCGGGACGCGACGCGAAGCTGCTCGTCGTAGACGGCGACTCGGACAACCTCGCCGGCGCGCGGGACCCGGTCCGTGCGGTCGTCCGGCGGGCCGGCGTCAGCGACGTGACGGACGTGGTGCTCGACTCCTCCGAGAGGTAGTCACTCGACGGGGCGGAGATGTTCGCAGTCGCCGGCGTTCACCCGCACGTCGCCCTCGTCGGTCCGGACGACGAGCGTCCCGGGGCGTTCGACGTCGACCGCCTCCCCGAGGACGTCGCCGCCGGGCGTCTCCACGCGCACCCGCTGGCCGAGCGTCAGCGCGTGTTCACGCCACGCGTCGAGCACCGCGTCCGGGTCCCCGCGGAGGTCGTCGAACGACTCGACGAGCCGCTGGGTGAACGCGCGCCGGTCTACCCTCTCGCCCGCCTCGACGCGGAGGCTGGTCGCCCCCTCGGGGAGGTCCGCGGCGTCCGCGTCGGCGTTGACGCCGATGCCGACGACGACCCAGCCCACCCGGTCGGCCTCCCCGCGCATCTCCGTGAGGATGCCCGCGAGTTTGTCGTAGGAGCGGGACTCGTTCTCTCGGGGTACGCCGACGTCGTCGGACTCCGTCCGACCGCCAGGCCTCCCTCGCGGGATGACGACGTCGTTCGGCCACTTGATTCGCGCGTCGACGCCCACCTCGCGGGCCGCGCGGGTCGTCGCGACGGCCGCCGCGAGGGTGTAGAGGGGGGCGTCAGCCAGCGGCAGGTCCGGCCGACAGACGAGGCTCACGTAGACGCCGCCGGGCGGGGACTCCCACGTGCGGTCCAGCCGTCCCCGGCCGCCGGTCTGACGGTCCGCGACGACGACCACGTCGCTCGCCCCCTCTTCGGCGAGGTCGCGGGCACGCCGGTTCGTCGAGTCCAGCGTCTCGTGGTGTTCGACCTCGAAGGAGGCCTCGAGACCGAGCGAGAGCGCCAGCGCGCCCGACTGGGGGACCCCGCTCAGCGCGTACCCCTCGGGGCCGCTCTCGATGCCGAAGCCGGCCTCGCGGAGCACCTCGACGTGCTTCCAGATGGCGTTCCGGGACACCCCGATTGATTCGGCGAGTGCCGGCCCCGAGACGGGGCCGTCGGCGAGTGCCTCCAGTACCTGCAGGCGCGTCTCGTTCATGGTCGCCACTACTCCGAGTCGCGGCTTGAGGCTGTCCGTTGGGCGCCGGGTCGCGCACGCGCCGACGGACCGCGCCGCTCAGAAGGGGACGGTGTCGCGGTCGAACCCGGCGGGCGTCTCGCCGAACGTCGCGCCCGTCTCGGCGTGGACCTCCCGAATCTCGGGTATCTCCCGGACGAGGCGTGTCTCGAGCGCCTGTACCGTCATCGGGGAGATTCCACACCCAGAACAGGCGCCCCCGAGGGCGATGGTGACGGACCCGGCCTCGGGGTCGAGGTCGAGAATCGAGTGGCTCCCGCCGTGTAGCTGTATCTGCGGGAAGTTGCGGGCGAGGAACCGCGAGACGCGTTCGCGGAGCTCCTCTTCCGTCGGCGTCGCGCCGGTGGCGTCGGTGTCCATACCCCGCCCGAGGCGGGGCGGCGATATAGCGGTAGCGCCGGCGTCAGTCGAGGACCAACAGCACGTCGCCCATGTCCACGCTCTGGCCCTCCTCGATGGCCACCTCCGCGACGGTGCCGCCGCGCTCGGCGACGACGTCGTTCTCCATCTTCATCGCCTCCAGCACGCAGAGGACGTCGCCGGCCTCGACCTCGTCGCCCTCCTCGACCTCGACCGAGAGGATGGTCCCCTGCATCTCGGCGGTGACCTGTTCGCCCTCGGCGGTGACCGACGACCCGCCGTCGTCGTTCCCGCCGCCGGACCCGCCCGAAGAGGGGCGCCGTCCGCGACTCTTTCCGCCCTGTCCGCCGCCACCGCCGCCGGCGGGGAGCGTCGGGCCGCCCCGCTCTTCGAGGGAGACCTCGAAGCGCTTGCCGTTGACCTCGACGGTGAACTCGCGTTCGGTGACGTCGTCGTCCTCGTCGTCCTCGTCGTCGGTCGACGTCGGCCCCCACCGCTCCTGGGCCTCCTCGATGCGCGAGCGGTCGAGTTCGTTGTCGAGGTAGTTCGTCGTGTGGCGACCGTCGACGAACGCCTCGTCGGTGAGCATCAGGCGGTGGAACGGGATGACCGTCGTCACGCCTTCGACCTCGTACTCGGCGAGCGCGCGCTTCGACCGGGCGATACAGGTCTCGCGGTCCTCGCCCCACACGATGAGCTTCGCGATCATCGAGTCGTAGTCCCCGCCGATGCTGTCGCCCTGTCGGAGGGCATCGTCGATGCGGACGCCGATGCCGCCCGGCGGGTCGTAGGTCTTCAGCTTCCCGGTGGCCGGGGAGAAGTCGTTGGCGGCGTTCTCGGCGTTGATGCGGAACTCCATCGCGTGGCCGTCGAGTTCCACCTCGTCCTGTTCGAAGCCGAGTTCCTCGCCGGCGCCGACCAGCAGCTGCCACTTCACGATGTCGATACCCGTTATCTCCTCGGTGACGGTGTGTTCGACCTGGATGCGGGTGTTCACTTCGAGGAAGAAGAAGTCGGCGTCGGCCGGGAGCATCGTCTGGTCGGTCTCCTCGGCCCGGCTGTCCTCGACGAGGAACTCGACGGTGCCGGCGTTGTAGTAGTCGGCCTCCGCGACGCCCTCGCGGGCGGACTCGCGGATGGCCTCGGCGAGTTCCTCGGGCAGGGCCGGCGAGGGACCCTCCTCGATGACCTTCTGGTGGCGACGCTGGAGCGAGCAGTCGCGCTCCCCGAGGTGGCGGACGTTGCCGTGATGGTCGGCGATGACCTGCACCTCGATGTGGCGGGGCGATTCGAGGTAGCGCTCCAGGTAGACGGAGTCGTTGTCGAAGTACGCCTCGCCCTCGCGTTTCGCGCTCGTGAGCTGTTCTTCCGCCTCCTCGGCCTCGTGGACGACCTTCATCCCGCGGCCGCCGCCGCCCCCCTCGGCCTTGATGGCGATGGGGTAGCCGTACTCCTCGCCGAACTCGTGGACCTCCT
>CAYYSW010000239.1:0-4478 GCA_964474395.1 uncultured Halobacteriales archaeon | reverse complement strand
TGGTGGTCGCTGGCGTGAGGGTGGTCGTGCACCCATCGACTGCCAGTGATCTGCCGCTTTCTGGTGTCGGCTTGACACAGCGCTGCGTGACCTACGTGATGCTTATACCAAGGCGCGCAAGGGGACAAGTATGCATGCCTCTACACAGTGTTACCAGCCGTGAACAACTACTGATTCAGTCCTCTGGGTACGAGAATAATAACGGGCGCTAGTCGTCCCCGATGTTTCGGTGCCTGACGAGCGGTATCTTGTCCGTGACCTTCTGCCAGAGGTTTTCCAAGATGTTCTGACTGGGCGTTTGTGCCTGCTTTCGGTACTCGGCATAGAGCGTCTCTGCCCATTCGACGAGTGCGTCATTTGAACCGACGATCGTTCCCGCGCTAGCACCCCTAGGTATCTGTGTGATGTTTGCTGGGCCCATATAGACCGTCTCACTATCGAATAGCGCCATTCCAACGGGGAAGATGTCGGTGTCTGGAACGACAAAGAACTCGAAGTTCTGTGCCTCAAGTCCACGCCGGACGTGCTCCTTGTAGGGCTCATCCGTCGGGAGGTTGTACAGTACTCGCTGTGGGGTGATGAGTTCGGTTTCTGTTCCGGAGCAGATGATCGAATCACCGACCTCAGCAGAGGCGTTCGACACTGTCGAGAGGAGTCCACGGAACTCATCGGGGTCCTGTTCGGCTAGTCGGCGAAAGGCCGCGTGAGAGGAATCGGGGGTCTGCGGTGTGTCGACGACCATCTCTGCATCTGCGAGTGCGTCGAGTGGAATATCAGCGACCGTCTCGTCACAGCAATAGAGGAACTCGGAGCGGGACTCAGCTGCCTGAATATCTCTGAGGAGATCAGTATACGTAGTGAGAATCTCCCTCCCGATCTCGGTAAGGCCGTATCGCTCTCCGTCGCCCTGCGTCACCCACTCTTTGTCGACGAATCCTTCGATGGCTCGATGAACCGTTGTTCGCGATGGGAGTCCATCCGTATTCGCAAGCGTCGCCTTCCTCGCAGGAGTCGCCTTGAGTTCTCGGAGCAATGTGACCCGATTGTTCGAGGCCAATAGAAACCTCAGTCCCGATCGGTCGAGTGGAGAGTCCGCAAACACCGTCTCAACAGCGTTGCAAAGCACTACCCCATAGCCTGTCAGGACGTACTTCTCCCGCTCCCGAACAATGATATATTGCTCCTGTAGCGGCTCAAGTGCGTTGTAGACGTTCTTCCGAGTGATCGACCAACTCTCGTGAAGAGTCGTCTGTCCTTTTGGTTCGTCACCGATACTTTCCAAGAGGTCAATCGGTGCAGGCGGGTCCCTGGACTGAATGCCAACGAGATGCACTAGAAGGTCGCGTGAGTCCCCCTCCATATGATATTTCTACACCGCGTTCGGTAGCGATATAAGCCCTCTGGCACAAGGTTAGCGCATGAAACGGACGCCGCCCCTGTCCGGGTTGACGGCCGCACGTCGGGCGCTTCGGTTCGGCCGTGATCCCCTCGGCTTTCTCGACTCTCTCCGGACAACGGGCGACGACCTCGTACAGGTGCGCTTTGCTATCGGGCCAACGCTGACGTTCGTCAACGACCCAACGCTCGTCCGTCAGGTCCTTGTCGACGATTACAATCGATACCGGCGTCCGGACGTCCAATCCGGGCGGACCACACGTCTCACACAGAACGGACTTATCGAAAGCGATGGCTCACTGTGGTCCGAACAGCGCGACCGCCTCCAGCCGCTCTTCTCCCGCGACCGGCTCGCCGAATACTCGGATGCCATCGGTACAATCACGACCAACACGATTGACGGGTGGCAAGACGGCGAGCGAGTCGATCTATACGAAGAAATGACCGCCCTGACGGTTCAAGTAATCACGAAGTCGCTGTTCTCGACCGAATTGAGCCGAGCGGACACAGCGCAGTTCATCCGGGCAAATGCGACGATTGGCGACGAATTCGAAATCTCCCCAACGGCGCTCCTTCGACAGTTCCTCCCGACACCGCCATCGGACGAATACCAGCAGGTCGTCGCGGAGATGCACGAGTGGGCCGAGGCAATCATCGAGGACCACCGCCGGATGGACGACCCACCCGCTGACCTTGTTACGACGATGCTCAACGCTCAAAACCGAGAGGAGACCGACCTCCCAGAGAACCAGGTCCGAGACGAGGTTCTCACGTTCCTGTTTGCCGGTCACGAGACGACGGCACTTACTCTCGGCTTCGCGCTGTGGTTCACAGCCAAGAATCCGGCCGTTGCCACACGCCTTCGCGAGGAAGCACGGGCAGTACTCGATGGCGAGCAACCGAACTGGCGCCACCTGCCGGAACTCACGTTCACCGAGCGAGTGATCCGGGAGACCCTCCGACTCCGGCCTCCCTCGTGGGGCGTCTTCCGAGAAGCCAAGGTCGCCTCTCGCCTCGGTGATACTCGTATTGACCGTGGTGACTTCCTGATGTGTCCTCAGTGGACGCTCCATCGAGACGGTCGGTACTTTGAAGCTCCCGAGACCTTTGACCCGGACCGTTGGGAGGACATCGATCCGAGCCGGACGCCTGCATACTTCCCGTTCGGTGCTGGTCCGCATGCTTGTATTGGCGGACAGCTGGCTCTCACTGAGGCACAGCTCGTTCTTGCTGCACTCGTCTCCGAGTTCGACTTCGACGTTGCGGGTGGAGCAGCTGACAACCTCCGTCCTGCAGGGGTACTTCAGCCGCGAAACGGGATTCCCGCGACGCTTCGTGAAGTCCCGCCCAAGTAGCTGGGCTGTTCACACCTCGTTACGTTGTGTCGACGACTGCATAATTGAATCCGTAGTGAGTACGAACAGCCGTGAAACGTTGGACCTACTCGCGGACGTCAGCAAATCGATCGTTTCCGATGACTGCCCTCAGTTCAAATCACAAAGAGCGGGGGTTCGGAGATGTCTGAGATTCAGCCGCAGCGGGAAACCTGTGACATCTGCCAGAGCCAGTTTCCACTTGATGTTCTCGAAGAATCGACACCGCAGGTTATTACCGATCACACGGCCAGTCTCACTGTCTGTGCGGCATGCCGAGTCATCTACAACTTCGATCCCAACGATGCCGGTTGCTTCGCCTGCGGAACTCCGATTGACCGCGCCGGTGAGAGCGGACATCAAATCGCCGTCGAATTTCCGGTCAACGACCAGCCCGATGGTCCCTTGGCCACACTCTCCGAAGAGCTGTGTGGCGAGTGCTCGTCGAAGATCGGGATCGACTTGTTATTCGGTGGTGCCACTAGTCGAGAGGCTACTCACGCAGACCTCATCGAAGCGCTCAATCGTCCCCTTGGGAACGGAGACGGTCAGCCAGAACTGGAAGGTGCTGGACACCACGCTCTAGGTGTCAATCACGGTAGTCGGTGAGTAGCACCGAGTCATCCGTATTCAATCGCTCTTCCGCTCAGAATTGTAAGAGCGGAACTCAGTGGCCCGCTGCTTGTAACGGATCTGGTCCGACTTGTATACGGTTTCTTCTGTGCTTCCAACGAGTCTCCGTATCTCGGAGTTTACTTATTTCCACGTTGAATTGAGGTGACGCAGCTGTTAGACACGTGCCGCGAGTCTCACATCGCGGGTTGTAGTAGAGAGCTGCGTCATTCTCTCCCGAAAACATATGTGACCACGTACTGAGGAAGCGACATGCACCCCCGCTCAGAAGCCCTCCTCGCTGCGCTTGCCCTCCCGGTCGTATTCATCGGGGCACTCGTCCTTCTCGGAGAGCCTGTTACAACTATGTCGCCGCTGGGGACGCTTCAGTTCGACCAAACCATTCTCGGACTCCTCGCACTTGCAGAAGTCGGTGCGCTTATCGCCGGTTCATGGCACTACGGACTTCGAACCACGACGCTAGTCGGCGTTGGTGCTACCGGCTCACTCCTTGTTGACCAGATACTGTTCTCCCGGCAATGGAATTCGCTTGGAGCCCACACAGACTGGCTCCTCGGGGTCCTCTCGGTGGTATGTCTCATCGCTTCCGTTGAACTCGTGATACGCAAGCGGCCTGTCGTACGACAGTTCATCGACTCTCGCCAAGGGAGAGCGACACTGCTTGCTGGCTTCCTGCACCTCACGACTGGCTGGGGGTTCCTGACGGTCACCAGAGGTGCACCGACTCTTGAGGCGTTCGAGCCTCTATACGCAGGTGGACGACTCGTGCTGGCGGGGATTGGGCTCGTTCTCACCGGCGCGCTTCCGGTCGGGTTGTACGCTCGTCGTCGCCTCATTGCGCCGATAGTCTGTCTCGTCGGGTGGCTCCTATGGGGTGTCGTCGAACTATGGCTGGTGTTCGACACACTCCCTCTCTCGTCGTTTCTCGGTGTGCAGACGGTCGTGCTGCGCCCCTTCCCGGATTATTCGGCCCGCTGGGCAGTGCTTCTTGCATTGCTGATACTGGCCGCAGGCTGTGAACTACTTGTTCGAACAGTCACCACGAGCGGTCAGCAGAAAACGCGGTTTACGTCATCG
>CAYYSW010000238.1:0-4495 GCA_964474395.1 uncultured Halobacteriales archaeon | reverse complement strand
ACGTTCTTCATGTACGCCGGGCAGTACCAGCCCGACGCCGCGAGCTTCCTCCGGGAGGCCGAACCACCGACGTACGTCTCCGTCGTGGGTAAGCCCCGCACGTTCGAGACCGACGACGGCGACGTGAACGTCTCGCTCCGACCGGAGTCCATCACCGCGGTGGACGCCGACACGCGCGACCGCTGGGTCGTCGAGACGGCCACCCGCACCATCGAGCGCTGTGACCGCTTGGAGGAGGGCGGCGAGTACGCCACGATGGCCGGGGAACACTACCCGGACACCGACGCCGCCCAGTACCGCCGGGCCGCGCTGAGCGCCCTGGAGGACCTGGACGAGGAGTCCGCCGAGGCGGAATCCGAAGCCTCCGCGTAACGCTCGACCACCTCGCTACTCGATTTCTTCGGCCATCGCCCCCCGGAGCGCCTGCTCCAGCGCACCCATCTCCACGAGCGCGTCCGCGGCGTCGATGTCGGCGTGAACCGGCCGGTCCTCCTCAAGTCGGGGAACCACCTCCCGCACCGCCTCGTAGGTCGCGCCCGTCCCGACGCCGTGTTCCAGCCGGCCGTCCTCGCCCTCGGGGACGAACTCGGCGGCCTGCGCGCCACAGACGAGTTCGACGGCGAGGACGGTCCGCGCGTTGGCGAGGGTCCGCCGCGCCGCGAACGCCGAGGTGGCGCTCATGCTGACGTGGTCCTCCTGGTTGCCGCTGACGGGCGTGTTGTCCATCGACGGCCGCCCGGTCGAGCGACACTCGCTGACCAGCGCGGCCGCGGTGTACTGGGCTATCATGTAGCCCGAGCGGACGCCGCTCTCGGGCGTGAGGAACGGCGGGAGGTAGTCCTCCTGGACGTGCGGGTTCAGCAGGCGGTCGGTCCGGCGCTCCGAGATGGCCGCGAGCTCGGTCAGCGCGTTCGTGAGGTAGTCCAGACGGAGCGCCAGTGGCTCGCCGTGGAAGTTCCCGCCCGAGACGACGTCCGCCGCGTCCGTCCCCGACGTGCGGCGGTCGACTTCCCCCGCCGGGAACACGAGAGGGTTGTCCGTCGCACTGTTGAGTTCCACCTCGATGGCCTCCCGGAGGTGGGCAGTAGCGTCCCGGACCGCACCGTGGACCTGCGGGATGCATCTGAGGGAGTAGGCGTCCTGCACCCGGTCGCAGTTGCGGTGTGACTCCACTATCTCGGAGCCCTCGCAGAGTCGCTTGACGTTCCGCGCGGCGACGGTCTGGCCGGCGTGCGAACGGACCCGCTGGACGGCCGCTTCCATCGCCGCCGTCGTCCCCATCGTCACCTCCGTCGTGAGCGCGCCCGCCGCGTCCGCCGCCCGACAGAGGCGTTCGGCGTCCACGACACAGAGGGCGGCCAGCCCCACGGTCAGCTGGGTGCCGTTGATGAGCGCCAGCCCCTCCTTCGCGCGGAGCGTGAGCGGGTCGCGGTCGACCGATGCGAGCGCCTCGGCTCCCGACAGCCGGCCGTCGGGCGTGTCGGCCTCCCCCTCGCCGAGGAGGACGAGCGACATATGCGCGAGCGGCGCGAGGTCGCCGCTGGCCCCGAGGCTCCCGCGGGACCTGACGACGGGATGGACCGACCCGTTCAGCAGCGCGAGCAGGTGGTCGATTACCACCTCGCGCACGCCGGAGTAGCCCTTCACGAGCGCGTTGACTCGGGTGAGCATCAGCGCGCGGACCTCCTCCTCCCCCAGCTCGCGGCCCGCGCCGGCGGCGTGGCTCCGGACGAGGTTCGTCTGGAGTTCGTCCACCCGCTCCTCGGGGATGCGGGTGTCCACGAGGTCGCCGAATCCCGTGTTGATGCCGTACACCGGCTCGCCGCTCTCGACGATGCCCTCGACGCGCTCGCGGGCCTCGCGGACCCGTTCTCGCGCGTCCTCGGTGACCTCGACGCGCACGCCCTCGCGGGCGACGCGGGCCACCGCCTCCGGCGTCAGCGACTCGCCGTCGAGTTCGACCGGGTCACGCACCGTAGACCACCTCCCCGGCCTTCACGGTGCACGCGGCCCTGTTGGTGTCGAAGTCGTAGGGGACGTGGACGTGCGAGGGAGCGTCCACCACGACGAGGTCGGCGGGCGCGCCCTCCCGGAGGGTGCCGGTCCCGTCGTCGCGGTTCAGGGCACAGGCGCCGCCGTGGGTCGCCGCCGCGATGGCGTCGGCGGGGGCCATCCCCATCCCGACGCAGGCGACGGTGGCGGCGAAGCCCATCGACCGCGAGAAGCAGTTCGGGTTGAAGTCCGTCGCGACGGCCGGCGTCGCGCCCGCCTCGACGAACGGCGCGGGGTCGGCGTACTCGGCCCCGAGGCCGAACGCCGTCCCGGGGAGGAAGACGGGCGTCACGCCCGCCTCGGCCAGCGCTTCGGCGTCCTCGCGGGTCGCGTGGAGGAGGTGGTCGGCGCTGGCCGCGCCCACCTCTGCGGCGAGTCCCGCCCCCCCGAGATGCGACAGTTCCTCGGCGTGGACCTTCGGCGTGAGGCCGTGCTCGGCCCCCGCTTCGAGGACGCGCCGGGACTGCTCGACGGAGAAGACGCCCTCCTCGCAGAAGACGTCGCAGAACTCCGCGACGCCCTGCTCGGCGACCGCCGGTATCTGCTCGTCGACCACTTCGTCGGTGTACCCCTCGGCGTCCCGGCCCTCGGGGACGGCGTGGGCGCCCATGAACGTCGGGACGACGTCGACCGGGTGCTCCCGGTCCGCGCGAGCGAGAACGTCGAGCATCCGGAGTTCCGTCTCGCGGTCGAGTCCGTAGCCGGATTTCACCTCGACGGTCGTCGTCCCGTTCGCGAGCATCACGTCGAGGTGGGCCAGCAGGTTTTCGAGGAGTTCCTCGTCGCTGGCCTCGCGGACCGACCGCACCGTTCGCAGGATGCCTCCGCCCGCGGCGAGGATCTCCCCGTAGGACTCCCCGCGCAGCTTGGCGGCGAACTCGTCCGAGCGGTCGCCGGCGAACAGCGCGTGGGTGTGCGAATCGACGAACCCCGGCAGGACCGTCTTCCCGCCGGCGTCGATGGCCCGCTCTGCGTTCCCGGGCGGATACTCCCGGACCACCTCGTCGGTCGGGCCGACGGCGACGACCTGCCCGTCCTCGAGGGCGATGGCGGCGTCTTCGAGTGCCTCGCCGGGACCGACCACTACCTCGTTCGCGTCGTAGACGACTAGCATTGTCCCTCTCCCTCGGCGTACCCTCTTAGGAAGTGGGCAATCGCCCGCGCGCCCGCCCGCACCGTCAGGTCCTCCCGGTCCAGCGGCGGGGCACACTCGACCACCTCGAAGCCAGCGATTCTGTGGTCGCGGGCGAGGCGGTAGAGCAGGCGGAACAGTTCGCGGGTCGTCAGGCCGCCTGGCGTGGGGGCGCTCACCCCCGGCGCGTGGGTCGCGTCGAGGACGTCGAGGTCGACGCTGACGTAGACGTATTCGACGTCGGCCATCGCCTCGCGCACCTGCTCGACGGCCACGTCGAGGTCCGCGCCGACGCTCCCAGCGGTGAGGACCGTCCCGCTCCGGTCCTGAACGAACTCGTGGTATCTCGTGGACGTCTCGAAGTGGCGCGCGCCGACGCAGGCGTACGCGCCGAGGCCGGCCCCGAACAGCTGGCGGTACGGCGTCCCGCTGGTCGGTCCCTCCCGCACCTCGCGGACGTCGAGGTGGGCATCGAAGGTGACGACGCCGACGGCCCCCGACCCGAGCAGCGGCGCGACGTTCGGGTAGGTCAGCGAGTTGTCTCCGCCGAGGAAGACCGGGAGGGCGTCGAGCCCGTGGACCGGTCCGGTCGCCTTCTGGACGGCGCGCTGGGCCGACCGCACGGAGTCGTGGTCCGAGACGAGCGCCGCGACGTCCCCGAGGTCACCGACTCCGCCGACCGCGCCCGTCTCGAAGTGATGCGTCTTGACCGCCGCGAGCGCCGACCGGAGCGCGCGCGGCCCGCCCCGTGCCCCCGGGCGTCCGATGACCCCACCGTCGTACGGTTCCCCGACCAGGAGGGCGTCGTACCCCCCCGCGCCGTCGAGGGTCGCCGGTTCGACGCACTCCCCGAATGTCTCGTCGTTCGGGTCCGGGGACGTGCCGGCCCACTCGAACCCGGGAGCGACGAACGGCTCCGTCATCGGTCGCGCTCCTGCTCGTCGTCGTGGTCCCGCATCGGTATCGGGACGTTCGAACGGTCGGCCTCCGCGAGCGCCTCCTCGTAGCCCGCGTCGGCGTGGCGGACCACCCCCATGCCGGGGTCGGTGGTGAACACCCGGCGGGCCTTCTCGGCGGCGAGGTCGGTCCCGTCGAGGACGACGTGGTTGTTCGCGTGCAGCGAGTTGCCGATGCCGACGCCGCCGCCGTCGTGGACGCTCACGATGTCGGCGCCCGCCGCGCAGTTCAGCAGGGCGTTGAGGATGGGCCAGTCGGCGACCGCGTCGGAGCCATCGCGCATCGCCTCGGTCTCCCGGAGGGGTGAGGCGACGCTCCCCGCGTCGAGGTGGTCGCGCGTGACGACGATAGGTG
>CAYYSW010000237.1:0-4500 GCA_964474395.1 uncultured Halobacteriales archaeon | reverse complement strand
TGGAGGAACACGGCTGGACGTGCGACTGCATCCGCTGTCGGGAGGTCGGGATGAACGACGAGACGCCGTCGAACATCCAACCCGACACCGTCGAGTACGAGGCCTGTGGCGGCACGGAGCAGTTCATCAGCTACGAGGACCCCGAGAAGGACCTCCTCGTCGGGTTCTGTCGCCTGCGGTTCCCGAACGACCCCGTCCGCAGGGAGCTACGGGACGGCGCGGTGGTCCGGGAACTCCACGTCTACGGGAACGAGGTGGGGGTCGGTCTCGACTCGGAGGACGACTTCCAGCACAAGGGCTACGGGAAGAAGCTCCTCCGGGAGGCCGAGCGGCGCGCCCGCGACGCCGGGTACGGTAAACTGTCGGTCATCTCCGGCATCGGCGTCCGCCAGTACTACCGCGAGAAACTCGGCTACCATCAGGACGGCCCGTACGTCTCGACGTATCTCTGATCACTCCGTGGTGTTGTGGTTCCCCACCGCCGTCTCCTCCTCGTCGCCGGTGCCCGTCCCCCCGCGTGACGACTCTGGCCCCTCGCGCGCGAGGCCCGCCCCGACATAGCCGAGCCCCAGCGCGACGACGAGGCCGGCGACGAGGACGACCAGTTCCAGTGCCGTCGTCCCGTCGTCGGTGGCGTCGGCGACGGACCAGACGACCACCGCTACGCCGAGGAGGACGTCTCCGAGGCCGACCAGCCGATACCACGGGACGGCCCGATCGCCGACGGTCAGCGTCTCGCCTGTCCCGGCGACGACGAACAGGAGGCCGGCGACGGTCAACAGGAGATAGCCGAGCACGTACGGGGCCGTCAGCAGCGTGCCCCCGTAGCGCGCCACGAGGACTTGCGCGACGACCACAACGGCGAGACCGAACGGGAGGGCCCAGCGCCGGTACACATGGGTCCGACGCACCCGCGCGGGTAAAGTCTCGCGGCCGAGTGCCGTCACCCGTAGGGGTCGCTCCCGCCTCCGTGGTCGTCCCCCTGTCAACTCGACTCGTCGTGCTCCGTGCCGTGGTCCCCCGTTCCGTGCTCTCCGTCCTCGCCCGAGAGCGCCGCCCTGACCCGTTCGTGCTGTCGTTCGAGGGTGGTGCGGGCCGCATCGGGGACGTCCCCCTGAACCGGCGTGAGGCCGGGTTCGCCCTCCGGGTCGGGCGTCCCGACGACGACGGTACCGACCATCCCCATCGACTCGTGGGGGCGACAGAAGTAGTCGTAGACGCCGGGCGCCTCGAAGCGGTGGTCGAACGTCGCGCCCGCCTCCGAGAGGACGCCGCTGTCGAACGGCGCGCCGTCCTCGGGGATGCGCTCGGGGCGGTCGTTCTCGGTCGCGTAGGCCGTCGCCGAGTGCGCCCCGTCCTCCAGTTCCCAGGTCACCGTCCCGCCCGCCTCGACCCAGACCACGTGCGGGCCGAAGTGGTGGCCGTCGTCGGTGAGCATCGCCACCGTCGCGTCGGGTGACGGCCCGTCGAGCGCGCCCTCGTTGGCGCCGTGGCCGTTCGCTCCGTGTCCGTGGTCGTCCCCGCCTCCGTGGTTCGTCTCGGAGATCCCCTCGCCCGCCGTCTCGCCGCTGTGATCCTCGTCGCCGTGGCTCTCGGTCGTGGTCGACTCGCCACCGCTACCGGGGTCCTCCGACCCGCCGAGACACCCGGCGAGCGCGCTCACCCCCAGCCCGGCAGCTCCCGAGAGGATGGCCCGCCGTGGGCGTCGAGCCGTCATCCGTTCCTCCCGATGGTTCGACTGGTTCGTCCGGGGGTACTGTTGAGTAGGATAGGCGTAGTGTCTCTTCTAGGTTCATGAGTGTTTCTCATTCCTCTTCTGTGGTGCACAACCGCGTGGACGGTGCTTATCCGGGCGCTCCCCCTACACCCGACGATGGAACGACTCGGTGTGGAAACCGCACGCCTCGAACTGGGCTGGTGCGAACCCGTGGTCGTGAACGCGTACGTCCACGAGACGGACCGGGACGGCGCGCGCGGAACGGGCGACGTGACGCTCGTGGACACGGGCCTCCGCTTCAATCGCCGCTCGCTCCCCGCGGAACTGCGCGCGGCGGGCTACGAGACGGGTGACGTCGACCGGGTGCTCCTCACGCACTACGACCTCGACCACGTCGGTGGCGTCTCCCGGTTCGACTGCCCGGTGTACCTCGGGCGGCGCGACGTCGCCCTCGTCCGCCGGTCGTGGGACCCCCCGCTCGTCCACCACAAGGGCCTGTTCCACCGGGCCGTCCGCCGACTGGTCGACCTCTCGGACGCCGACCTCCGACCGGTCGAGGACCGCCAGCGCATCGCGGGCTTCACCGCCCACCACACGCCGGGGCACAACCCCGGCCACACCGCCTACGTCCACGACGACGGGACGGCGTTCGTCGGTGACCTCCTCTGGGAGACGGACGGCGAACTCACGACGCCCTTCTGGGGGGACTCCTACGACATGGGCGAACTGCGCCGGAGCGTCCGCGAGTTCGCGGCGAACGCGGGCGAGGTGTCGGCCATCTGTCCCGGCCACGGCGTTCCGTTCGTCCGCAACGCCGGCACCCGCCTCCGTGGCCTCGCGGACCGCCTCTAACCCCGGTCTTTTGCCGCGCCCGCCCGTGGTGTGGGTATGCGCGACATCGCCATCGTCGGTGCCGGTGCGGCGGGCGCGGCGGCCGCCTACGCCCTCCGCGAGTCCGGCGACCGGGTGACCGTCTTCGAGAAGTCACGCGGGGTCACTGGTCGGGCGGCCACCCGCCGTCGGGACGACTGTCGGTACGACCACGGCGCGAACTACGTCAAGAGCGACGACGAACGGGTGAACGACCTCCTCACGTCCGTCCTCGACACAGAGGGCCTCGTCGACGTCGAGGAACCCGTCTACGCCTTCGAGGCCGACGGGACCATCTCCGAGGGCCGGGACGCCGACGAGCACAAGTGGACCTACATGGAGGGCATCACCCAACTGGGGAAGCGGCTGTTCGCCGTCGCGGACGCCACCGTCGAACGCGCCACGCGGGTCGGCGACGTCACTCACGACCGCGAGGACGGCGCGGACCGCTGGACGCTCACGGACGCCGACGGCGAGGGACTGGGGACGTTCGACGTCCTCCTGTTGACCCCGCCCGCGCCACAGACCGCCGACCTCCTCGCGACGACGTCGTGGGACGACGACCGCCGTCGCGCGGTCCACGACGCGGTGGCCTCGGTCGAATACGTCTCCATCGTCACCGCCGTCCTCCACTACCCCTTCACCACCGACTACCCGTGGTACGCGGCGGTCAACACCGACAAGGACCACGCCGTGGGGTGGCTCTCGCGCGAGGAGTGCAAGGACGGTCACGTCCCCGACGGCGAGTCCCTCCTGATAGCGCAGATGGGCCAGTCGTGGTCGGCCGAGCGAATCGACGACGACCCCGAGGAGGTGGTCCGGGAGGCCACCGACCACATCACGGAACTGCTCGACGACGACCGGTTCGCGGACCCGGACTGGACGGACTATCAGGGCTGGCGCTACGCACAGCCGAAGGCGGGCATCGAGGGCGACGCACACCGCGTCTGCGAGGACGCGGGCCTCTACTTCGCGGGCGACTGGGTGGCCGGCGAGGGGCGGGTCCACGCCGCCCTCGAGAATGGACTGACGGTCGGCGAGCGTATCGCAGACGGCGGGTAGGGTCGGTCGGTCACTCCACTATCGCCGCGTACTCGTGGAGTCGCTCGCTCGCGTTCTCGAGGACCGACGAGCCGTGATACACCAGCCCCACCTCGAAGTCGAACGCGCGGAAGGCCGCGAGGCTCTCCTCGGCCTGATTCAGGTCGTCGGTGTACTTCGCGGGCGGGAGGTGGAAGTAGCCCTGCGGGAGGCCGCGCTGGTCGGCGCCGCTGACGGCGTCGGCGAGGACGGCCACCCCACGTCCCTCGTCGACCCACGCGTGCTGGTGGTCGCGGTGGCCCGGGACGTGGACGGCCTCGAACCCGGCGACGACGTCGCCGGCGCCGTAGTGCGCCGCGGGCGTCTCGACGTCCGGGTCGCTCCCCGAGGGGAGCAGGAGGTCGGCGCCGAAGGCCGCACAGACCGCGTCCGCACCGCCGACGTGGTCGCCGTCGGCGTGCGTGACGACGACCCGCTGTGGGGTGACGCCGGTCGACTCGATACCCGCGACGAGGGTGTCGGTGGTGTCCGGGAGGCCGGTGTCGAACAGCGTGGGTACCTCGCCGTCGACGAGGAACGCGCGGATGCGCCCCGCCTCGCGTTCGACGCAGGTGATGTCGTAGACGCCGTCGACGAGTTCCGTCGGGTCGGTGTCGGTGTCCGTCATGCGCCGACGACGGGAGCCCTGCGGGTAACTGTTCGGTCGATAATACGAGAATGTGGTAGTGCTGCCCCGAGGGGCGAGTGACCTGCTTACAGGCGCTGGAGGTTCTTGGCGCGCGGGCCCTTGTCGGCCTGCACGATGTCGAACTCCACTTCCTGGCCCTCTTCGAGGTCCGGACCGCCGACGTCCTCCATGTGGAAGAAGACGT
>CAYYSW010000236.1:0-4515 GCA_964474395.1 uncultured Halobacteriales archaeon | reverse complement strand
TGTCACGCCCGCAACCAGGGCCTCGAACGGCAGGCGCTCGAGCTGTTCGACGGGCTGGAAGGTGTGGACGTCGAGGACGTCGGCGACTCCTGTTCGGGCATCTCGGGCACCTACGGCTGGAAATCCGAGAACTACGACGTCTCGATGGACATCGGCGAGGAGATGTTCGACCACATGGAGGCCGTCGAGGGCGAGACGGGCATGACCGAGTGTCCCACCTGCGCGATGCAGATGGAACACGGCACGGGCTACGAGATACGCCACCCGCTGCAGGTGCTCGAGGCCGCGCTCGTGGACTGAGCGCGGTCGACGGGCTACACACGTTACGGGCGTGCTTACGCCCGGTACTGCCGACGGAACGGACGTGACGCCGACGACCCGCGAGAGCCGGACCGTCGACCTCGACCGGTACGACCGCCTCATCATGCGGGTGTTCGTTCTCCTCGTTCTCGCCGTCTCGACCGCGATGGGGTTCCTCCTGTACCCGCCCCTGTAGCCGGGGGCCCCTGCCCTATTCGTGGAGGTGGTCCCGCACGTCCGCCGAGACGTCCTCGATGGCCGCGCGGGCCTGCTCGAGGGCGAGCGGTTCGTCGAGCATGCTGAAGAAGCCGTGTATCATCCCCTCGTAGTGGTGGCGCGAATCCGGGACGCCCGCGTCCTCCAGTCGGTCGGCGTAGGCGAAGCCCTCGTCGCGCAGGGGTCGAACCCGGCGGTGACGACCGTCGCGGGCGGCAGGTCCGAGTGGTCCGGTCGCGGGCCATCAGGGCCACGACGGCCGCGAGGTTGCCGCCGGCGCTGTCGCCCGCGACGCCGAAGGCACCCGTGACGGAGCCGAGTTCCGCGGGGCCGTCCGCGGCCCACTCCGTGGCGGCGTAGGCGTCCTCGACGGCCGCCGGGAAGAGGTGTTCGGGCGCGAGGCGGTACTCCACGCTGACGACGACGCAGTCGGCGGCGTTCGTCAGCGCCGGACACGTCGAGTCGTGGCCCTCGACGCTCCCGACGACGAACCCGCTGCCGTGGAAGTAGACGAGCGCCGGGAACGGGCCCTCGCCCTCGGGGCGGTAGACCCCTATCGGGAGCTCGCCGCCTGCGTCGATGGAGAGCTCTGTCACTTCGCCGACCGGTTCGGGGTCGCCGCCAGTGGGGCCGGCGTCTATCAGTTCGCGGGCCTCCTCGACGGAGAGGTCGCCGAGCTGTGGGACTCCATCGCGTCCATCTGGTCGAGGAGCGCCTGTACCGCGGGGTCGGGCTGTCGGTCCGCCATACCGAACGTTCGCCGGCGGGGACATCAATCCGACCCTTCGGTCGGCCCGGGTGGCGCTCGAATCCCAACCTATAGGACCGCCTTCGCCGTCTTTCGTGTATGAGTCCGACCGTTCACGACCTCAGGAACGACATCAGGGTGGCGACCGGCCGGTTCGAGCGCGAGGTCAGCGCCCAGTTCACCAAAGAGGAGTTGGCGGCCATCGCCGAACACGTCGGGGAGGGCCACGAGGGCGGACAGCGACCCTCGAAGGCACGGATGCGCGCGGCCATCCGCCGCGGGGTGGGACTGGACGACGGGGCGGAGGCGGACGACGGGACGTTCACCAAGGTCGACCTGCAGATGATAGCCGACGCGCTCGGCGTCGAGGACGACGAGGAGTAGTCCCGTCGCCGGTACGGGTGCGAGACGCCGCCGTGTCCCATCGCCGTGTCCGTCGTTTCCACTGGCACGGACGATGATCGACTGCTATTCGGAGGGAGCGTTTCTCCCTCCGAGCCGCCGCACGCCGGAACCGACCGCGCGAGGATTTATGTGAGGGGGGTCCGCCGTTCGTGCGTATGCCTACCTCTGACATGGAGCGGGTGGCGACACGGATCGACGAGCGCAGCGAGTCGATGCTCGACCTCCTCTCGGATCTCGTGGCGGCGCGGACGGTGACGGGCAACGAGCGGCCGGGACAGGAGGTGCTCCTCGAGCGCTTCGAGGGGTTCGGCCCCGACCCGGACGTCTGGGAGCCCGACCCCGAGCGACTGCGCGACCACGAGGGGTACTTCGAGACGTCGTCGTTCGTCGAGCGGGGATACGGGGGGCGGCCGAACCTCGCGGTCCGACTGCCCGGGAGCGGGGGCGGCCCGACGCTGACGCTCGCCGGGCACGTGGACGTCGTGGACGCCACCGCGAGCGAGTGGGAACACGACCCCTGGGAACTGACCCGGGAGGGCGACCGGCTGTTCGGCCGGGGCGTGGCCGACATGAAGGGCGGCCTCGCGGCGTGCCTGCTGGCCGCGGAGAGCCTCCGGGCGTGCGATATCGACCTCTCGGGGGACCTGCTACTGCTCTCGACCATCGAGGAGGAGGACGGCGGCGTCGGCGGCACCCTCTCCGCGCTCGTCCGGGGGTACGTCCCGGACGCCGCGCTCGTCGCCGAACCGTACGGCGTCCCCAACGTCGGCATCGCCAGCGCCGGCGTGATGTACTTCCGCGTGACCGTCCCCGGGAAGAGCGCCCACGCCGCGTGGGGTCACGAGGGCGTCAACGCCATCGGGAAGGCCGCCGAGGTGTACCGGGCGCTCGACGAACTCGACCGGGAGCGGAAGGCACGTATCGACTACGAGCCGGCCTATCGGGCGACGCCCGGCCTGAAGGGCAACGTGACGAACATCAACGTCGGCACGGTCGAGTCGGGCGACTGGCCCTCGACGGTCCCGGCGGAGGCCGTCATCGAGGGCCGGGTCGGGTGGCCACCCGGGGAGAGCCGGGAGGAGGTCCGCGAGCAGATAGCGGCGGCGATCGGGTCGGTCGCCGCGGACGACCGCTGGCTCGCCGACAACCCCCCCGAGGTCGAGTGGTTCGGGTGGCAGGCCGCGCCCCACGAGGTACCCGAGGACAGCGCCATCGCCACCTGCGCGATGGACAACGGCGAGGCGGTCACGGGCCGGTCGGGGCAGTTCATCGGCGGCAGCGCCGGCCTCGACGAGCGGTTCTACCGGCGCTACTACGGCGTCGACGCCGTCTCGGTCGGCCCCGAGGGCGAGCGGCTCCACGGCGCCGACGAGACGACCACCCTGTCCTCCCTGCTGGAGGTGTCGAAGACCGTGGCGTGGACGGCGATGGACTACTGCGGCGTCGAGTCGAGGGACTGACCCGCGACCCGCGTCCCGAGCTGCTCGCTCGGCAGCGACACGACCGTCCTCTCGGCGGCGTTCGCCGGGACCGACCTCGTCGGCCTCGCGTACGCGCGCTCGTCGTGGGAAGAGGGGAGTCGGGGGACGTCGCTCGCGTCCGGGGACGCCGACCGAGCAGGGGTGTCCCTCGTCGGTGAACTATCGTCGAAGAACCCCAGACGGGGACCCGTGTGCCTCTGACAGCCCTGCGACCGTATACAGACAGTTGAGGAACATAACGGCCGTACCTATCATGCTTGGTTGTATCGCCGCAGATACATCGGTTCGGGGACCGACCGGCCACCGCTCACTCCGTGAACCGGCCGAGGTCGGCCTGTCAGGTCGCGGCGGTGCCAGAGGACACACGCCCCGCCGTCGGCGTCGGGGATGGCATCGGGGGCCGGGGCAAGAGCGGGCGGTCCGGACTCGGGAGCCGACATCGTCCGGACGGAGGGGCGCGGCGCCAATAAGCACGGGGACAGCGTGGGCAGCGTCTCCCGGGCGGAACGGTGGCACCCCCGCACCCGGCGGCGGGCCGGGTTGTCTCCACCGGTCGTATCACAAGGGATTTGCCTCCGGACTGCCGGAGGGAACTACATGGACGGGGACGTGGGGGAACGGGCGGCCGCGGCCGTCGAACGCGAGACGGGGGCGGTAGTCGAATCGACACATATCGTCGAACAGCTGACCACGGGCGACGAGAGCGCGCTCGTCATCGCCGTCGAGACGGCCGACGGCGGGGAGACCTACTGGGTCGTCGAGGACGGGACGGGGGCCACCTGTTACTCCCCCGAGACCCACCAGACGGCCGACGCGCTCCTGACCGAGCACATGACGAACCGCTCGCGGTAGGGCCGCGGGTCAGTCCCGGAACTCCTCTGTCACGTCCTCCAGTCGCACCTCACCCTCGGGGACCCGGTAGGCGGTGACGACCTCCCGCCGGGCGTCCGGGGAGTTCTCCGTCTTGTCAACGGCGTAGCCGACGTACGTGCAGTCCTCCCGGGTGAACTCCACGACCGAGTACCCCCAGTTGTGGCTGTCGAAGAACTCGATGTGGGGGTTCATCCCCGTGACGAGCGCCGTGAGCAGCGGCTCGGTCACCCGGCCGCGCCACCCCCGGGTCAGGTGGAGCGCCTCCGCGGCGTTCAGCGACGTCACCGCTGGGGTCATGAACTCGACGCCGATGCGCTCGCCCTGCGCGACGCCCTCCCCGCCGGAGACGCGCCCCGGATACGACGTCTGCTGGTAGGCCGCGACGTAACAGTGCATGTCGCCGGTGAGCGTGACGAAGTTGTCGACGTCGGCGGCGGCGATCGCCTCGGTGATCGTCTGCCGTTCGCGGGTGTAGCCGTCCCAGCCGCCCTG
>CAYYSW010000235.1:2611-4531 GCA_964474395.1 uncultured Halobacteriales archaeon | reverse complement strand
GTGCAGGGGATCTACGAGCGCGACGACTTCCTCCAGGAGCAGGGGCTCGTGCTGCCCGGCGAGATCGCCGGCGTGAACTACGACCATTCGAACTTCACCGACATCGACGACTCGCCGTACCAGTACCACGAGCTCCTGGGGGCGGTGTGGCGCGAGTCCATCTACACCTACCTCGAGGACGACGAGCGGGCGGTGACGCTCTCGGCGCTGATGCACGTCGACGGCGAGGGGGTCCCCTACCTCTCGCGGCTGGTCGAGCGCTCCGGGCTCACGCTCGACGAGTGGCTAGCGGAGCTCTTCGACACCCTGTTGCCGCCGCTCCTGCACTTCCTCTATCGCTACGGGACGGTGTTCTCGCCGCACGGCCAGAACACCATCCTCGTCGTCGAGGACGGCGTCCCCTCGCGGCTGGCGGTGAAGGACTTCGTCGACGACGTGAACGTGAGCGACCGGCCGCTGCCGGAACTCGAAGCGCTCCCCGACGAGCTCCACGACGTCCTCCGGACGGAACCGCCGGAGGGCCTCTGCCAGTTCGTCTTCTGTGGACTGTTCGTCTGCGTCCTCAGGTACGTCGCGGACGTCCTCGAAACCCACGAGGGCTACGCCGAGGAGCGGTTCTGGACGCACGCCCGGGGGACGATTCTCGACTACCAAGAGCGGTTCCCGGAACTGGAGGAGCGCTTCGAACTGTTCGACCTGCTCCAGCCCGAGTTCACGAAGCTCACCCTCAACCGCAACCGCATCCTCGAGACCGGATACGGCGACGCCCCGGGGCGCCCCCACGCCGCCGAGCACGGGACGGTGAGGAACGCCCTCCACGAAGTAGCGGACGGCGCCCCGGATCCGGTGCCGTCGGAAGCGGACGACTGAGCCGGTCGCGGACGATTGGGGCGTACCCGTCGTTGTAGTCGTATTTATGTACTTTCTCGGATGACTGTATTTCAATGAAGCGAGAGCTCCATCCTTCACCGAGTACGTCGACATCCTCGGCAACCGGGGTCACATCGACGAGGTTCACGTCGGCGGCGACTTCCGGGGGGTGTTCGCCCGGAACGTCGACGTTCCGGCCGTGAAACACGACACCGACCGATGGTCGGCCGGCGACGTCCTCGACGACCTGCTCGGCACCGGCCGCCCGGTGGTGTTCATGGCGAACACCGTCCACCCGTTCATGCGGGAGATGGAGACGGCAGTCGAGCGCCGGACGATCGGGACCGGGACGACCGCGTAGCGCTCAGGGGACCCGGAAGACACGGATGGTGTCCCGCTTGGTCGGCTCGCGGAGGAGGTGTGCGAGCCCCCGGTCGGAGAAGACGCGCTTCCAGTCGCGGTGGAAGAGCGGGAAGTCGTCGTTGACACAGCTCACCTCGGCACCCTCGCGGCCCCGCTCGGGGCTGTTGCCCTCGTTCTCGGCGGTGACGAGCAGGTCGCCCGAGACCCGTATCAGCTCGTCGAAGACCCACTCGTCGTCGGGGTGGACGTGCTGGAGCGTCTCGACGGAGTAGACGACGTCGAAGGCGTCGTCCTCGAACTCTGGCAGGAGGTCCTCGATGGCGCCGGCGTGGAACGTCCCCGTCTCGGCGAGGGTCGGGAAGTACTCGGCCATCACCTCGAAGGACTCCTCGTTGATGTCGACGCCGGTGAGGTTCTCGTAGCCCCGCTGACGGAGGTACTCGAGGTGCCGCCCGGAGCTACAGCCCACCTCGAGGACCGCCGCGTCCTCGGGGGCGTAGTACTCGAAGACGGACGCGAGCGTCTCGCTGACCTCGTTCGGCCCGAGGTGGGCGTAGTAGGTCGGCGAGAACTCCCCGGACCGCTCGGCCCAACTGCGACGGTTGTCCTCCGGTTGCATGACGGGGACTCCGACGCCGAGGCGGTTAAGCCCGGCCTTCGAGCGTCGGGCCCCGACCCCGCTCGCCC
>CAYYSW010000235.1:0-2511 GCA_964474395.1 uncultured Halobacteriales archaeon | reverse complement strand
GCGGTCGAGAGCGAGGGCGTCCGCCTCTACCGGTTCGCCATCGACGACCAGCACGGCATCAAGTCGATGGGCCTCCCCCCGGGGTTCGAGAACCCGTCGGGGGAAGCGCGGTCGTAGCCGCCCGCGAGCGTTCCCACTCCACGGACGGGGGCCGAGCGGTCATCACCGGTCACGTCTCAGTCGAGGATACGGCCGTGGACGTCTATCTCGCCGTTCCGGATGCGGGTGCTGCTGATGCGGATGCCGTCCTCGGCGACGACGAACGGCGGGGTGTGGACCTCCAGCGGTCGGAGGCCGTCGTCGATGCGCCGCTGGTTCAGCTCGTGGGCGCGGCGCTGGGCCTTCGCCTCGGGGGAGGTGACGAGCGCGTCGACGTCCTCGCGGGTCACCGCCGGCCCGCCGGTGTCCTCCAGCGTGATTATCTCGTAGGAGGCGCTGTAGGCCATGCTCGTCCGGTCGAGTTCGGCGTCGAGGTTCGCCCGCCGCTGCTCGAAGGGCCCGAGCAGTTCGACGTGCGAGGGGTCGCTGCGGGTCTGTTCGGCGAGCGCCGTCGACGTCAGGCCGACGATGACGTGCCCGTCGCCCTCGCCGTCGTGGCTCGCCGTCTGGAACGCCTTGTGCAGGAGCGCGCGATGGCCGTTGTGGATGGGAGTGAACGTGCCGCCGAGGATGGCGATGCGGTCCGTACCGGTCATACCCTGACCACCGACCCCGGCCCCCGTATGTGTGCCGGAGACGGCGAACCCTCCGGCGCGGCATCGGTGTCCGCGCTCCGGTCCGGCGGGCGGCGGGTCGCCATCGCGGCTGGGCCCCCTGCAGGGGGCGCTCGCGATGCTCCTGTCGTCCGTGTTCGCCGTCCGGGCGCTCGTGCTCTACACGCCGCTCCGCGCGCTCCTCGACGTCAGTTCCCCCACGCTCGCCGAGTGGACGTGCGTCGGCGCTGCGTTCGTCGGGTTCCTCGCGCTCGACCTCGCGACGAGCGCCGTCCTCGACCGGGTGTTCGCGGGGGCGAACCGGTAGGCGCCGGCCGGTCGTCCGCCCGTCGCGTCACCTCAGCGACCCGGTCCGACGAGCGACGGGCCGGAGCTCGCCCCGGGTTCGACGACCCGGACCTCGCGGTCGGTCGCCCGGCGGACCTTCCGGCCGATGCCGCCGAGGTGGGTGTGGTGGTCGCCGTGGGCGCCCACGAGGATGACGTCGGCGTCTATCTCCTCGGCGTACTCGGCGATGGCCTCGTGAGGGATACCGTGGCGGACCGCACACTCGACGTCGATGCCGACCATCGTCGCCCGGTCGCGCAGCCCGCTCATACAGTCGTGGTACAGGTCTTCCGCCTCGATAGTCACCAGTTCCTCACTGCTCAGTCCGGGTTCGTCGTGGACCCGACGGTCGACGACGCTGAGGACGTGCAACGCGGCGCCGTGTTCGGTGGCGAGGGCGATCGCCTGCCGGGCCGCCTCCTCTGCGTACTCGCTGCCGTCCGACGGGACGAGAATCGTGCGGTACATGGGCGTGTGTAGGTCTCGCAGGGAGAAAACACCGACAGTGAACTCCCAGTCGCTGGGAACGACCGGGGACGCCGACACTCCACGGTCCGGTCCCGACAGAGCCGAGTTGCCCCACGGGTCCGTGCCTCCCGCGGCGTAGGAACCCGAGGGCCGGTTCATCCGGTCCGTCGTCCTCTACGGGGGCCATGGAGCGTCGGGACCCGCGGGCCGGGGACGGTGCGGACGACGTGGACGACGCCCCGATACATCCGGCCGATGAACCCGACGTACGACACGATACTCGTTCCGACTGACGGCAGCGCGCCGGCGAAGGTGGCGGCCGAACACGCCGTGGCACTCGCGGACGCGTTCGGCGGCGAACTACACGCCCTGAGCGTCGTCGACGACCGGGCGTACGGGCGAGTCATCGGTGGGAGCGACATCGAGCGGGCCGCCGAGAACTGGCGCGCCGCCGCCGCGGAACAGGCGGCCGAGGCGGCCCGGGCGCTCGACTCACTCGCCGACGAGGCCGGCGTCCCGTGTCACACGGCCGTCGAGTACGGAGCGCCCGCGGAGGCGATTCGGACGTACGCGGCGACCCACGGCGTGGACCTCGTGGTGGTGGGGACCCACGGTCGGACGGGACTCGACCGCCTGCTCCTCGGGAGCGTGACCGAGCGGGTGGTCAGGACGAGCGACGTCCCCGCCCTCACCGTCCGGTGAGGGGAGGGGCGACCCGGAGGTGTGGTTCCGCGACCGCACCCACCCCGACCGCCGAACGATTCATGCCTCTCGACGGCTGTATCGACGACTATGGGAGCGACGGAAGATGGGGTCAGGACCGTAATCGTCGCCGTGTTCCTCGCGGGCGTCCGGCGGCGCAACCCGGGGGCGGCCCTCAACGCGGCGGTGGCGTTCGTGGCGGCGTCCCTTCCGGCCGTCGCCGAGCGACGGTACGCCCTCGGCCTTCGGCCCTGGCAGCGCTGCTACGCGGCGGGCGGCGCGTTGCTGCACGCGGTCGGGA
>CAYYSW010000234.1:0-4549 GCA_964474395.1 uncultured Halobacteriales archaeon | reverse complement strand
GGTCCATGATCTTCGGGTTGTTGTAGCCGAGCGGGGCCGCCCCGACGTGGCTCGTGAAGTCCATGAGGACGTTGCCGTCCACGTCGGTACAGAACGGCCCCTCGGCGTCGCCCGCGAGGTCCCAGACGAAGTCGTAGACGTAGGTGCTCGTCGCCGCGTGTTCCCGATGGCGCTCGGCCCACTCCCGGGCCCGCTCGCCGGGCATCGAGGCGACGTCCGGCGTCGCCGTCTCTCGATTCATGCCCGGGGGTTGGGTGCAGGGGGTTAAATAAACGGCCGGGTTCCTGGCAGTATTTACTCCACCCACCTATCAGACAGTAAAGGGGTTCAGACGAGGAGGGCGAGGCTCGCGCCGGTAGCGGCGATGGCCAGCCCCGCGCTCCAGACCGAGACGCGGTAGGCGAACGACCGGGTGGGACTGGAGAGCGTCAGGCCGGCCTTCACGATGACGCTGGCGACAGTGGCGACCATCACGCCGAGGATGGCCGTCGCCTCGCCGATGGCACCGCCGTTGTAGAGGACGACGGCCGAGGTGGTCGCGCCAGCACTGGAGACCAGCCCCGAGAGGGCGGCGGCGACGAGGAAGCCGGAGTCACCGAACAGTGCCTGCGCGAGGGCGCTGGCCGCCAGCACGACGGCGAACAGCGCGCCGAACGAGAGGGCGTTCCGCATCGAGAAGGGGCTCTCGAGGTCTATCTCGACGGTCTCCGACCAGTCGGCGGTGAACGCCGCGACGAGGACGCTCCCGAGGATGACGACGCCGAGGGGCACCACGAGTCCCAGCAGCGGTCCGCTCCCGAAGGTGAACGCGAGGACGATCGCGAGGTTGCGGAGGGCCATCGCCGCGTCCGCGAGGAGGACGGCGGCGACGGCGTAGGAGACGGCCGCCGGGCGCTGACGGACGTGGTCGAGCATCGTCCCGACGACGGCCGTCGAGGACGCCAGCCCGCCGAAGAAGCCCGTTACGGCGATGCCGCGGCCGCCGTAGGCCTTCACGATGGCGTAGTTGACGATGCCGATGGCGGCCACCGAGACGACCAGCAGCCACACCACCCGGGGTTCGATGGCGATGTCGAGGCCCGCCACGGTCACGGGCATCTCGCCGGGCGGGAGCAGCGGGTAGACGACGAACGCGAGGACGCCGAACTCCGTCGCCGAGCGCACTTCCTGACGGGTCAGCCCCCACGCGAAACTGTGGAGCTCCCGCTTCAGGACGAGCAGGAGCGACGAGAGGATGGCGACGGTGACGCCCTCGCTGATGAGTCCGGTGCCGACCAGCACGCCCACGCCGTAGGCGATGAGCATCGAGGTCGCGGTCGTCAGCGAGAGTCCCTCGTCCTCCCGGTAGAGGCCACGGACGACGAGCGCCGCGCCCATCACGAGGACGAGCACCGCGCCGACGGTGAGCAGCAGGTCGCGTTCGAGGACCGTGAAGAGCGCGCCGAGCAGCGTGATGAGCGAGAACGTCCGGATACCCGCAGACCGGTGTGACCACTCGCGTTCGAGCCCCAGGAACAGCCCCAGGGCCGCCGCGAGCACCAACCGCAGGAGGGGCCCGTCGGCGACGACGGGAATCTGCATATCCATATATGCTACTATGTAGCTCTCAATACTGCTTAAGACCAGGGCTTGCGAGGGGGTTTTTGTGACGGGATAGCCACTGCATCCTATGGAACTCCGCCGGTTCGACCGTGCCAGGGCGGCGTGGATAGCCGTCGGCAGCGTCCTCGGGGCGGCCCTCCTGTTCGTCCTCTATGCGTTCATCGGGACGTTCGTCTTCGGCGTCTTCCTCTACTACTCGACGCGTCCGGTGTACAACCAGCTGAAGCGTCGTATCTACCCGCCGAGTCTCGCCGCCGCCATCTCGCTGTTCCTGCTCGCGCTCCCGGCGCTGTTGCTGTTCGTCTACACCCTCGCCATCGGGCTCCAGGAGGTGTCCCGACTCCTGGAATCGGGCACCATCGACCTCGGTCCCCTCGAACCGCTCATCGAACCCTACTTCAGCCTCTCGCAGATCGTCGAGGACCCCTCCTCGCTGCTCGAGAACCCGAGCCTGCGGTCGGTGCTCCAGACGGCGTTCGACCAGGCTCTCGGCTACGTCGGCTTCATCGGGAACGCCCTCCTTCACCTGTTCGTCATGCTCGCCATCGCGTTCTACCTCCTCCGGGACGGCCCGCGCCTCTCCCGGTGGGTGACCGGTCGCTTCGGCGACGACCGGGGGGTCTTCGAGGAGTACTCGCGGGCCGTCGACACCGACTTCGCCTCGGTGTTCTTCGGGAACATCCTCAACGCCATCATCACGGGGGTCATCGGCGCGCTGGCGTACACCCTGCTGAACGAGGTCGCCCCCGTCACGCGCATCCCCTATCCCGCCCTGCTGGGCCTGCTCGCCGGCGTCGCCAGCCTCATCCCCGTCGTCGGGATGAAGCTCGTCTACGTCCCGGTGACGGGCTACCTCGTCGCCCGCGCGGTGCCCGGCGGGGAGGGCCTCTGGTTCGCGGCCGTCTTCTTCGCCGTCTCGTTCGTCCTCGTCGACGCCGTCCCCGACCTCGTGCTCAGGCCGTACGTCTCGGGGCGAAACCTCCACATCGGGATGGTGATGTTCGCGTACATCTTCGGCCCCCTCCTGTTCGGGTGGTACGGCATCTTCCTCGGCCCCATCCTGCTGGTCCTCGTCTTCCACTTCGCGCGCATCGTCCTCCCGGTGCTGTTCGAGGGGGAGACGATACAGCCCTACGCGGTAGACCCCGCCGCGATGACCGTCGAGACGACGGATATGGACCCCCCCGGCCGGCCGGGGGGGTCCCCCGTCGAGGGGGCGTCGAGCGTCGACAACGACGACTGACGGGAGGCCCCGGGAGCGCGGTGGACGGTTCGTCGTGACCGCTTACGCCTCGATGTCGACGTACTGCCCCTCCCACTGACGGCGCGCCTCCAGTTCGCGCCGACCGCGCCGCGTCACCGTGTAGAAGTTCGTCCGGCGGTCGCGCTGGCCCTTCTCGATGAGGCCCTTCTCGACGAGGGTGTCGAGGTTGGGGTACAGCCGGCCGTGATGGATCTCCTTCTCGTAGTAGTCCTCCAGTTCCTCCTTGATGGCGAGCCCGTGCGGTTCGTCGCTCCCGGAGATGACGTACAGCAGGTCGCGCTGGAACCCCGTCAGATCGTACATGTGTCTTTCGGGATACTATCCACAATCACGCATAAGCGTGTCGGCATGGCACACCAGTTCGGTGTCCGCTCTGTCGGTTTCGAGGCGAACGTACGGGACGATCTACTCCTACCCTCCCGACACGAACAGTGATAGATCACACGTTCGTCATATCCGAGACGAGCGGCTTATCGTGTCGGCGGACTCACGGGAGGGTATGGAGGAAGTCCTCTTCAAGTCCGAACGGACCGAGAGCCGTGGAGCCATCGCCGACCACCTGCGGGCCGTCGCCGACAAGCTCGACGCCGGTGGCCCCGTCACGCTCGCCGCGGGAAGCGAGTCGGTGACGATGGACGTCCCGGCGCGCGCGACGTTCGAGGTCAAGGCCGAACGCGAGACCGGGAGCGGCGCTCCCGAGCTCAGCGTCGAGTTCGAAATCGAGTGGACGGAAGGCGAGGAATCTGACGACGTCGGCCTCAGTGTCGAGTAGTCGGGGGCGACGCCGCTCGTCTCGGTGATACTCGTTGACGACCGGAGAGTCACGTCGCTCGTCGATTCGATGCGGAAAGGAAAGCGGGCACGGGCGGGATGAAAACGCCCGCCCGTGCCCGCCGCCCTGAAATTGGTCCCCGCTGACGCTTCGGCCCTCCAAGCGAAGCGTCACCTGACTCAAGTGCCCATACCGTCATAAAGGTACCGACAGCGACTATATGTGTTCCTCCTCGAGGACCCACCCCAGCGCCCGCCGGTAGTGGGTGAACATCTGCCTGACGCCCTCGTGGCGCATCTCCTCGCTCTCCAGTTGCTCCTTCAGGAACTCGTACTGCTCGCGGATCTCCTCCTCGTCTCGCATGGACATGGCCGCTCGTTCACACCCCGCCGGCATAAGGTTCGGGCGCGTCGCGTCGCGGTGTCGGTCCCGGAGACCGTGCCGACTGCGACTCAGACCCGATCCAGTCGCGAGAGGCCGTGCCAGATGGCGTCGACGAGTCGCGCCTCGCCGTCGCCCGACGCGTCGTCCCAACCGCGCGCCAGCGCGTCCTCCAGGACCGCAAGCGAGTGGTTCTCGAAGTTGTTCATCCCTCGGAAGTCCTCCAGTGCGGCCCGGTCGTCCCCGTCGAAGGCCGCCGTGTCCCCGTCGCCGCGCTCCTCGCCACCGGCGTTGGATGTCGCTTCGTCGGGGCCGTCGCTCCCGTCGTCGCCGTACAGGCCGAGGCCGGCCAGCGTCCGCCGCACCTCGTGGGCCGCCTCGCCGGTCAGTTCGCGGGTCGACTCGGGTTCGGCTCGTTCGAGCAGCGTCGCGTGTGGCGGCTGCGGCACGAACTGCCGGGCGTGGCGACGTCGACCGGGCCGTGGGAGGTGCGCGCCCTCGTGGCGGCCGCCCGCCGGCTGCTGCCCGTC
>CAYYSW010000233.1:3337-4594 GCA_964474395.1 uncultured Halobacteriales archaeon | reverse complement strand
GCGAGGCCGACGACATCCGTGACGAGGCCGACGAGTGGCACGAGAAGTTCGTCGAGGCCCAGGAGGCCGCCGACCGCCACCACGAGGACTTCGTCCGCGTCCAGAAGCGCCTGCGCGAGATGGACAAGGAGGAGGAGAAAGAGCGCAAGGACGAGCGCGAGGCCAAGCGCGAGGAGGCCAAGCAGGAGGCCGAGGAGATCTACCAGAAGTTCAAGGAAGGCGAGACCCTCGACACCGAGGACCTGATGAAGCTCCAGAAGTCGGGGCTGCTCTAAGCGGGACACCGGGGTCCTCCCGCGTTCTACGTTCCTTTCACACGCAGCCGACGAGCGACGGCTCCCGCGGTCCCGACCCGATTCGAGTGGCGCCCCGGCCGCTCAGTCGCGCGACCCGGAGAGCCGTCGAATCGACTCCGCCAGTACGGACACGCCGACCGGCAGGGAGTCCTCGTCCACGTCGAAGGTCGCGGTGTGGTGCCCGCCGGGGTGGTCGGTGCCGACGCCGACGTAGCAGGCCTTTCCGCCCCTGTCCTGCACCCGTTGCATGAGGTAGGTTGCGTCCTCGCTCCCCCCGAGGCTGTCGCGCCGGACCAGCGAGTCGACGCCCTCCGTCCCGCCGGCGACGTCGTAGACGAGGTCCACGAGTTCCTCGTCGCTGACCGCGCTGGGGGCGTCGCCGGCCGTCCCGATGTCGACCTCGCAGTCGTGCATCGCCGCGGCCGATTCGAGGACGCGCACCGCCCGTTCGCGCATATACTCCTTCAGCTCGGTCGTCTCGCCGCGCACCTCGCCCTCGATGTACGCCTCCTCGGGGATGATGTTCGTCGCGCTCCCGCCGCGGATGACGCCCGCGTTGACCCGCGTCGCGCCGTCCTGGTGGCGGGGGATGGCATAGAGGTTCTGGACGGCGGCCGCGAGCGCCTGGTTGGCGTTGCGCCCGTCGCCGGGGTTCGCGCCCGCGTGGGCGGGTTCGCCCGTGAACGTCGCCTCGAAGTGGTGGACCGCGAGGAAGCCGTCGATGCCCGCGACCACCTCGCCGGTGGGGTGTTCGAGGCCGACGTGGGCCGCGAGGAAGTAGTCACAGTCGTCGAGCAGGCCCGACTCGGCGACGGCCTTCCCGCCGCCGATGACCTCCTCGGCGGGCTGGAAGACGACCTTCAGCGTCCCCGAGAAGTCACTCGCCTTGACCGCCTCGATGACGCCGATGCCGAAGGTGATGTGAGCGTCGTGGCCGCAGGCGTGCATCGCGCCCGTCTCC
>CAYYSW010000233.1:0-3327 GCA_964474395.1 uncultured Halobacteriales archaeon | reverse complement strand
GACGCCGGCGACGACCTCGCCGGTCGGGTGGTCGAGGCCGACGTGGATCGCCAGTAGGTAGTCGATGTCGTCGAGGTGCTCGTGGGCGATGGCCTTCGCACCGCCGACGATCTCCTCGGCCGGCTGGAAGAGGACCTTCAGCGTCCCCTCGAAGTCGCTCTCGGCGATCGCCGCGAAGACGCCGATGCCGATGGTCGCGTGGGCGTCGTGGCCGCAGGCGTGCATCGCGCCCGTCTCCGAGCGGAAGCCCTCGGCGGCGGGGACGTGGTCGGCGTCCTCGGACTCCAGACGCGGGAGCGCGTCGATGTCAACGCGCAGGCCCACCGTGGGCCCCTCGCCCTGTTCGACGACGGCCAGCGCGCCGGTGAGCCCGCCCTCGGTCCGTTCGAGGACGTCCTCGCGGGCGCCGGCCTCGCGCGCGGCGTCGTGCCACCGCGCTATCTCCTCGTCGTCGGGGACGCCCATTCGCTCCTCGGCGACGAGCATCTCCCCGCCGACGTACAGTTCGTCCACGCCGAGGGCCTCCAGTTCGTCGACGATGCGACTGGTCGTCCAGAACTCCCGCCAGGCGGGCTCGGGGTGGCGATGGAGGTCGCGGCGCAGTGTCACGAGACGGTCTCTCGATACGCTCATGGAGAAGGGTACGGGGGGAGGGGCTTAGTCCTACGTCACCCGGGGCGGGGACTGTCGACGGTGGAACGGGTCGGGGCGGCGTCCGCGAGCGGAACTACGTTCGCCCGGCGCCTTTCACCTGCTCGATCTCGGCCTCGACGTGGATGCCGTCGGGGAAGTTCCGCTGTGCGGTGTCGCGGGCGAACTCGTCGTAGCCGACGATGCGCATGGTCCGGGTGTACACCGAGTAGTCCCAGGACTCGAACTCGCCGCCGTCGGGGTGGAGGCGTTTGGTCTGGGGGACGCGATACTCGGTCGGCGGGCTCGGGTGTGGTCCCTTGAACTCCACGCCCTTGCGGGCGGCGCTGGTCTTGATGTCCGAGACGACCGATTCGAGGACGTGCCGGTCCCCGCTGGTGAAGGTGAGCGTCGTGACGAAGGCCATACCCCTCTGTCCGCGGCGAGCGACTAAAACGCACTCATCGGTGCCCGGATGGCGACATTCTCTTAAAGTCCCGCACAGTAACGAGAGGCATGATAGAGGCCACGAGCTCCGGAGCAATCCTGTTCCGCGATACGCGTGGCCGTCGCGAGTACCTCCTGCTCAAGTCGCGCACGGGCGACTGGGAGTTCCCCAAGGGCGGTGTGGAAGGGGAAGAAGAGCTACAGCAGACGGCCATCAGGGAGATTGCGGAGGAAGCCGGCATCGAGGATATCAGACTCGTCGACGGCTTCCGCGAGGACTACGACTACATCTTCGAAGCGAACGGGAACACCATCCACAAGACGGTCCACCTGTTCATCGCGAAGTCCTTCGAGGCGAGCGCCGAACTGTCGCGCGAACACCGCGACCTGCAGTGGCGCGACTACGAACAGGCCGTCAACACCATCACACAGGACGGCCCCCGCGAGATACTCGAACGCGCCCACGAGTTCCTCGACGACGGCGGCATCGACCAGCGAAACGGCCACCACCCGAGTGAGAGGGACGCCGACGCGGACCCCGACCCGGCCTGATGGCCGGCACGGAGTTCACCTTCGAACTCCGCGTCTGCCAGTGGGCCGAACGCCACTGGCCCCCCGGCGGGGCGGCGAGCGACGGCGACGACCACGTCGCGCTCGTCGCCCGCCAGCTGGGTACGCGCGGGCGCCGCTGGGACACCCTCGTCGTCGAGTGTGACGCCGACGCCCTCGCCGCCCGCGAGGTGTTCGGACCCGAGCGCCTCGACTCGGACCTCCTCCACGTCGTCCGTAACGCCCCCGCGGAGTGGGCGTACTACCGCGATGCGCTCCCCCACCCCGGCTACCCGTGGCGCTACGTCCGCGAGGCGGTCCACGCCGCCGCCGACCGCGACGTCGTCGAGACGCGCCGGCGGGGCAACCGCATCGAACTGCGCCGGAAGTGGCACTACCCCGACTGGGTCGAGCGGATCGTCGCCATCGAGAACAAGCCGGACCTCGATGCGAGCGCCGCCCGTCACCTCGCCGACCAAATGGAGCGCGACGTGGCGCTCTCGCTCGCCGACGAGGTGTGGGTCGCCACGCGGACGACCGGCGAGCGCGTCGAACCGGCGCTGTTCGAGCGCCTCCCCGTCGAGGTTGGTATCCTCACGTTCGACCCCGAGGGCGGGAGCGCGGACGTCGCGTGGCACCCGAGCGCCCTCGACGTCGAGGCGCCCGGCACGCGCATCGAAGAGCGCCCCTCGGGGAACGCCCACGACGAGTCCGCCGCCCGCTTCGAGTACGCCGACCCGGAGTGGAAGGCCGGGAAACGCCTCGAAATCGCGGAACGCGCCTACGAGCGGGGATGGCGGTCCTACGTCGACACGATGCGTCCCGACTGCCGGCACTTCGAACTCCGGGAGCGGGCGGGCGACGTCCTCCCGTGGTGTGCGGCGAAAGGGGGGACCCAGACCGCCCGCGAGTGTTCGGGGTCCTGTCCGGAGTTCACGCCGGAGCCGCCCGCCTGGCGCACCCGCGGGTGGCCCATCGAGGGCGGCCCGGGCAGGGGGTTCCGGCGGCTGCTCGACCGCCAGCGGGAGCGGACCCGGCGTCCCTAGCGCCCGCCGTCGGCCTCGGCGGCGCCCTGCTCATCGTCGTCCGTCTCCTCCTCGAAGGCCTCGACGTGGATGTCCCCGCGTTCGACGGCCAGTCGGAAGGTGGGGACGGTCTTCTGGACGACCTCGACGATGCCCTTGTCCTGGAGGCGGCGCAGCCCCGAGCGCACCGAGTCGGTGTCGCTCTCGACGCCCGCGTCCCGGAGCTTGTGGAGGACGCTCACGACACTCTCGCTGTCCTCCTCGGGCTCCGCGAGCACCTCGGTGATGTGGACCTGCAGGGGCGGGACCTTCACCACCTCGGGGTCCATCTCGATGCCGACGACGCCCGCGGCGTCCTGTGTCGCCCGGATGAGGCTGTTCTCGTCGCGGAAGTAGTACTCCTTCAGCTCGGACTCGAGGTACTGGTGGACCTCGCTGCCGCTTTCCATCCCCCAGCGCTGCTGTAGTTCCTTGTTCTTCGTCGGCTGAAGCTCCACGATGTCCTTCAACCGCCCTTTCGCTTCCTCTGAGAGCGTCACTACTCGGGGGTTATGGGAAGGTGGTACAATTTCGTTGCGGGTCGATGGGGCCTCTCGAGACGAGGGTCACGACGAACCCCACCTACATGCGCCAGCCTATGGTCCGCGGTACGCCAGGGCACTCCTCCGGACCGAGC
>CAYYSW010000232.1:0-4606 GCA_964474395.1 uncultured Halobacteriales archaeon | reverse complement strand
CGTCACCGCCCGCGACGGCGAGCGGCCGATCAACCCCTCGGGCGGCCTCAAAGCCAAGGGCCACCCCATCGGCGCGACCGGCACCGGCCAGATCGTCGAACTCACCGAGCAGTTGCGCGGGAACGTCGGCGACCGCCAGGTCGAGGGCGCCGAACGCGCCGTCGCCCACAACCTCGGCGGCGACGCCGCCACTACCGTCGTCTCCGTCATGGGGGTGCGCCCATGACGCTCACCCACGAAGCGTGGGCCGACGCCGTGCGAGAGGGCGACCTGCTCGGCGTGGCCTGCGCCGACTGCGGGGCGACCTACGGCACGCCCTTCGCGGTCTGCAACGACTGTGGCGGCCGCGACATGGAGACGACCGACCTCCCGACCGAGGGGGAGGTGTACACCGAGACGACGGTGCAGGTCCCCCCCGTCGGCTTCGAGGGGCCGTACCAGGTGGGGATGGTGCAACTCGGGGGCGCCCGCGTGATGGCGCGACTGGAGGGCGAGAACGGGGTCGACATCGGCGACCGGGTCGTCCTCGACGGGGTCGTGGACTCGGGCGGGGACCCGGCGCCGGTGTTCCGCACCGAGGAGTGAGGCGCGGCGGAACTCAGGCGACCCGACGGAGCCACGCCGTCGGGTTGTCGAGTTCGTCGTCGGTCGGGAGGTTCTCGGGTCGTTCCCAGACCAGCGCGGCGGTCCGCAGGTCGCGGGCGGCGGTGACGCCCTCGAAGAACGCCTTCCCGCGCTCGTACTGGCGACGCTTGCGCCCGAGGCCGAGCAGGCGACGGAACAGCATCGAGACGGGTCCGGCGTCCCGGCGTCGCTCGTCGAGCTTCCGCCGCAGGTCCTCGTACTCGTCGTCGAAGGTGCGGTCCATCAGGAGTTCGGCGTACCCCTCGACGGCGGTCATGGTGGTGTCTATCTCCTTGAAGTCCCGCCGGCTGAACCGGGCGGCCGAGAGATCCGCGAGCGTCCGCTCGATGAGCGATTCGAGGTGGTCGTCGAGCCACGGGGCGGCCCCGAACTCGGCGGCGTGAGTCACCTCGTGGAAGGCGATCCAGCGCCGGAAGCGGTCGCGGTCCACGTCGAGCTGGTCTGCGACCCGCTCGATGTTCGGGTGGACGAAATAGAGGCGGTGGTCGTCGCCCCCGGAGAGGAGCAGGGGGTCGTACTGCCCGAGAACGTTGTTCGCGAGGAAGGCGATGGAGACGGCCATCGACCCGGTGTTGAGCGACCGGGCGATGCCGGGGATGACCGGCTGGCCGGTGTCGAGCTGGTCGAGGACGCGCCGGAACGTGCCGATGTTGGCGTCGATCCAGTGGTGGCGGTGTTGCACCTCGACGGTGTCCGGGAGGTCGAACTCGACCCCGCCGACCGAGCGGACGCGGTCGCGGGCGGCCTTCACGTCCTCGGCGTAGCCCGTCCGCTCGGCGTCGGTCAGCTCGAGGTCACCGCGGTCGGTGACGGCCTTGGCGGCCTCGGCGACGGCGAGCCAGTCGACCGGCCCGTCGCCGGAGGTGTCCGTAACCGCACGCGCCGCCCGGTAGAAGTTCATACCGGTCTCAGGCGTGAGTCGTCCAAAGGCCTTCCGCCTACCGGTCGTGTTCGGCCGCCGTCGCGCGGTCAGGCTCTGCGACGTCCACCTCGACGGCCGCCGCGTCGTCGCTCCTGCGGCGCTTGACGAGGGCCGTGACGAGCAACAGGAACAGCAGGCCGACGACGGCGGCGACGGCGCCCTTCCGGGACTCGCTTTCCTCGCGGGGCTCGCGGTCGAACTCGTACGCCCCGTCCTCGTCGTCCGCCTCGGGGTCCTCGACGTCGAACTCCTCGTCGAACCCGAAGCGACCCTCGGCCCCGGCCTCGAACTCGTCGTCCTCGTCGGCGTCGCCGCCCGCGAACTTCCGCTTGAGGAAGAACGCGGCGCCGCCGAGGGCGGCCAGGCCGACGACGGCGAGGCCGCCGAGTAGTTTCCAGTTCCGCCCGCCGTCCTCGTCGTCCGCGCGGTACTCCTCGCCCTCGTGGTAGTGGCCGAACGGCGCGACGAACTTCGACCCCGAGAGGTCGGCTTCGAACAGGGTGATGTCTGGCATACCCGACCAATCGCCGGGCGTGCATTTAGCGGTTTGGCCGCTGGCGGTCGTCTTCCGGTAGCGGTCGGGGGTGGCGTCGGGAACATCGCTCGGGCCGGTCTCGACCCGGGGAAGTGGCGGGGACGCGACAGCGCCTTGCCCCCGCCGCCCCTCCTGGCCCCATGGAGCGACTCCTCCTCGTGCGCCACGGCGAGTCGCCGTGGAACCGCACCGGACGCGTCTCCGGGTGGGCGCCCATCGGCCTGACCGACCGGGGGTACGAACAGGCGACGCGGGTGGGCGACCACCTCGCGGCGACATACGACGTCGACCGCCTGCACGCCTCTGACCTCCGGCGGGCGGTCCTGACCGCGCGGGGCATCGCGGACGCCCTCGGCGTCGGGCACGACGAGGTCCGGACGGACCCCGCGTGGCGCGAACGCGACTTCGGGGTCTACCAGGGCCTCACCGACGAGGAGGTCCGCGAGGCCGACCCGGAGCTCGTCGAGCGCTACCAGCGAGGGGACGTCGCGGCCACCGAGCGCACGCCCTCCGGGGAGAGCTCCGCCGAGTTGCGCGAGCGCGTCCTCGACGGCTGGCGACGGCTCGTCGAGGAGCCAAGCGGGACCGTCGTCCTCGTCACCCACTCCACGCCCATCGTCGTCCTCCTCTCGCACGTCCAGGGTATCACGCTGCAGGAGGGCCTCGACGCCCACTCGCCGTCGAACTGTTCGGTGACGGAGATCGCGTGGGATGCGCGGCGGGAGGCGGCGACGGTCGTCGAGACCGACCGGACGTCGTTCCCCGGGTGAGCGGTCCCGGCGGTCCTAGCGGGGTCAGAGCGTCCGCGCAACGTGTTCGGCGCTGGCGACCTCCGGGACGACCACCTCGTCAGCGTCCACCCGCGGCGAGCGACCCGTCCGCGACTCGACCGCCGTCCGGTTCCGGGCCCTCCCGCGGGAGGGGGAGGCGCATCTCCAGTTCGAAGCCCTCCCGGTCGGTCGGTTCGAAGCCCACGCTCCGGTAGAGGGCGACCGCCGGGCGGTTGTCGGGTTCGACCAGCAGCCAGACCGTCCCGACCCCGGCACGTTCGCCGGTCGCGAGCAGGGCGTCAAGGAGGAGGGTGCCGACCCCCGCGTGCCGGTACTCCGGAGCGACGAAGACGGCCAGTTCCCGTTCGTCGGGACCGTCCGGGACGAGCATCGCGTGTCCGACGGCTCGCCCGTCGTGCCGGGCGACGGTGTGGAGGCCGTCGACCCGGTCGAGCCAGCCGCGTATCCGGTCGGTCCCGACGGGGGGGATTCCCATCGCGCGTCCGTCGGGGCCGAACCGGACGTACATCCCGACGAGGTCGTCGATGTCGCGCTCGGAGAGGGAGCTGTAGGTGTGGAGGCGGAGGGAGCGGCCGCGCCGGTCCGCGACCGTCGGGACGTTCGGGGGGTTCGAATGCAGTTCGGGCATGATGTAACGACCTTACGAAACGTTTGTTCGGCAGTCGTGGAAGAAACTTCCCATTAGGGAACTACGAGTGGGTGAAGCTACTAGAACAACTCAAGGTCCCTCCGAGGACGGACAACGAGGGACCCCGATAGGTGCTCCCACCGGGGGACGTCGTCCGTTCTCGCCCGTCATCGTCGGCCTCATCGGGCGTTTCGGGGAGGCGTCCCGGTGGTATTAAGACGACAGCATGAGGCGTGGAGGTATGGCCGGCCGACCGCTCGACGTCTTGGAGGAATCGCTCGGAAAGGAGGTCACGGTGAACCTGAAGGGGGGCGAGGTGTTCTCGGGGTCGCTCTCCGGGTACGACCAGCACATGAACCTCGTCATCGAGGAGGGGGAAGACGTAACGATTATCCGGGGCGATAACGTCGTCTCGATAACCCCATGACTGGCGCAGGAACCCCCTCGCAGGGCAAGAAGAACAAGACGACCCACGTGAAGTGTCGCCGCTGTGGTGAGAAGTCCTATCACAAGAAGAAGAAGGTCTGTGCGTCCTGTGGCTTCGGCAAGACCGCCAAGCGTCGCGAGTACGCATGGCAGTCGAAGACCGGCGACCACTGACCGCCCGCGACCCGACCGACCTCTCTCTTTCCGTTCTTTCCCCGACCAGTCGCGGCGCCGTCCTGCGTTCGCCGCCGTTCCGACGCGGCACCCCACGAACGTGCACAACTCCCGGAGCGAGTCGGGGATTTTCGACAGGATGGTGGCGTTTTTACGTGCGGCCCTCCCATCCCCTCGCATGACTGACGGGCGGTTCGACGGCCCGACCGAGAAATGTGGTGTCGTGGGCGTGTCCCTCGCGGACCGGGACGCCTCCCGGCCGCTCTACTACGCGCTGTACGCCCTCCAGCACCGGGGTCAGGAGTCCGCCGGCATCGTCACGCACGACGGGTTCCAGCAGTACGACCACGTCGGGATGGGGCTGGTCGGGGACGCCTTCGACGAGGCGGACCTCGATGCCCTCCGCGGGAGCGTCGGTATCGGCCACGTCCGCTACCCCACCGCGGGGAGCGTCGACACCTCCTGTGCCCAACCGTTCTCCGTCT
>CAYYSW010000231.1:0-4612 GCA_964474395.1 uncultured Halobacteriales archaeon | reverse complement strand
CGGTATCCCCGGGGCGGCCAAGGCCGGCTACTGGGCCGCACAGACGGCCGTCGAGGCTATCGGCGACGGTCTGGCCGGCGAGGAGTCGGCGCTCTGGGAGTACAACCGGAAGGTCCAGACCGACTTCGGCAAGCGCTTCGCCGCGATGGACCTGTTCAACATCTGGGCGGGCGCCACCGACATCGACGAGATACTGGAGATACTCACGAAGCTCCCCGGCCAGCAGATAGCGGACGTCCTCGGCAACAGCGGGACGGCGTCGATGCCCCTCTCGCTGAAGGTGAAGACGGCCGCGCGGACCTTCGGCCACTGGCGGACCATCTACCAGATGCGCGAGGTCAACCAGACGGCGAGCGACCTCAAGCGCGTCTACGACGCCTTCCCCGAGTCGCCCGACGGGTTCGCCGACTGGCAGGCGAAACGGGACCAGGTGCTCAACGACCTCTACGAGCTCACCGGCGCCGACCCGAAGTACTGAGCCAACCGGGAACCACCCCGCCGCCCTCTGCCACGCCGTGGGAATTCATATCATCCCCATCCACAACGCCTAATCGGCCGGACCCACTTTGAGGGAGTGTAATGAGCAACCAGCAGCAGCTTTCACCGGACGACGTCCCGTCGGCCAACGGCATGCCGATGCTCGGCCTCGGGACGTGGCAGAACGACGACCCCGAGGCGTGTACCGAGAGCGTGAAGACGGCCCTCGAGATGGGCTACCGCCACATCGACACCGCACAGGCCTACGACAACGAGGAGGCCGTCGGCGAGGGCATCGAGCAGGCTGACGTGGACCGCGAGGACGTCTTCCTCGCGACGAAGGTCTGGATCGACCAGCTCGGCCACGACGACGTCATCGAGTCGACGAAGGAGTCGATGGAGAAACTCGGCGTCGACTACCTCGATCTGCTGTACATCCACTGGCCGTCCGGCGACTACGACCCCGAGGAGACCCTCGGCGCGTTCGACGAACTCGTCGACGAGGGGCTCATCGAGCGCATCGGTGTCTCGAACTTCACGCCCGAGCATCTCGACGAGGCCCGGGAGGTCGCCGAGCACCCCATCTTCGCCAACCAGGTGGAGTGCCACCCCGAACTCCCCCAGGACGAGCTGCGCGAGTACGGCGAGGAACACGACGTCGAGCTCGTCGCCTACTCCCCGCTCGCCCGCGGCGACGTGATGGACGTCGACGTGGTGAACGAAATCGCCGAGAAGCACGACGCGAGCGCGGTGCAGGTGAGCCTCGCGTGGCTCCGCGAGAAGGGTGTCACCGCCATCCCGAAGGCCACGAGCGAGGAGCACATCCGCGACAACTGGGAGTCGCTGGCCGTCGACCTGGACGAGGAGGACGTCCAGGCCATCGACGACATCGACGACACCGACCGCAAGGTCCACCCCGACTTCGCCCCCGACGCCTGGTAGAGCGACCCGACCGGGCGCGGTAGCCGAGTCGCGAGCCGGGCAGGTGACGAGACGCCGCCCGGGACCACCGGGGAACGCCCCACCGTATACTATTGTAGTCCGAACGTTCAGGTCCCCGAACGGCAACCGTGAGGCATGGTCGTCGAGCGCGAACAGTACGGGATCGTCTCCGGGATACGGGCCGACGTGGGGGAACTCCACGACGGGTGGATGGGCGTCGTCTTCCCGAACGTGGGTCGCACCCACGCCGTGATGGGCCGCTGGCGTCCCGAGGGCGCCGCCCAGCGGGCCCTGTTCTACCTCTGGGCCGCCCTCGGCGCGCTCGGCCTGTTCGTCGCGTACCCCCTGCTCCTGTTCGGGTTCGCGGTCCGCTTTCACACCCGACGCATCGACTCGACGGCGACCCGCCTCGGCCTCCTCGGCACGGTCGTCCTCGCGGGGGCCCTCTGGGGGGCGCTGACCCTGCTCGCCCGGTATCGCTTCTCCCCGGAGGGCTTTCTGGCCGTCGCGGCCGCGAGCACCGTCGCCGTCGTCAGCGCGGCGCTGGCGGTGGCGTTCACGCGCGTCGGCGGACGCGCGACGACGGTGCTGCTCGCCTACCCCGCGGCGATGAACGCGCTGTTCCTCCCGCCGGTCGTCGCGGCGCTCTACTCGCCGACGCTCGCGGGCGTCGTCTTCCCGGAGAGCCTCACGCTGGCACGCTGGTTGCTCGACAACGTCCTCGTCGTGGGCGACCTGAACAGCGCGCTCCGGGCGGCCTTCGACCTCGAGGGCGCGGCGTACGTCGCCATGTGGTTCGGCCTCGCTGTGCCCCTCGGATGGGTGCTCGGCGGCGTCGTCACCCTCGCCGACGCCGTCCGGCCGACCCCCGAGACCGGCGAGACGACCGCTTCCTGAACCCTTATTCCCCTCTCGCCCGTACACACGGGCATGAAGTTCGACGGAACCCGGACGATCGGAATCTTCGTCGCCCTCATCGCGGTGGCCGTCCTCGGCCTCCTCGGGATGGGCGTCATGGAGACCAGCACCGTCCTGATGATGGTCCTGCCCTCGATGGTCGTCGCCGGGCTCGCCTTCCTGTTCCTCGGCGTGAAACACGGCGAGTACCGCGCGTCGGGCCGGTAGAGCGAAGAACGGCGTTCTGACTTTCGAATCTCCGCTCCGAGCGTCAGCGCCGTTCGCGCACGCGGTTGCTCGTCCGCGTCCGCACGTCGAGTTTCGCCGTCTTGCGAATCCAGTTCAGGTAGCCCCGGAGCGCGTCGGCCCCTCTGAGGGCGTCGATGGTGTCGTAGTCCTCGCGCAGCTCCTCGTTGGTGAACGTCGCGTGTATCTGGTCGTGACAGGGCCGACAGAGCGTTACCGTCGGACTCTCCTTTCGGTTCTCCGGAACGAGGTGGTGGCGCTGGATGGCCTGCGGGTCGGTGAGCAGTTCGTCGGGGAAGGTCCGCCGACAGAGCTGGCAGGTCGTCGGCATGAAGTATCGAACGTAGGGGCGCGGGTCGTATGAGTGTGTCACCGGGAGGTCTGGGTTCGGTGCTGTCGCGGGGACGCCAGCCTCCTGTACTGCGAGCGAGTGAAACGAGCGAGCGGGATGACTGAGCCCCCGAAGGGGGCGAGGGGAGCTTTTTACTCGAGCTTTTCCCCCTGTGGGGCGGCGGAGTCGGCCCACTCGTGGATAGACGGTCGTGCTACATGTACCCGAGGTCGCGCAGGCGCGCCATCAGGTTCTCCTTGTCCTGGGCGCGGCCCTGTCGCTCGGTGGTGCCTTCGAGGTCCTGGAGCCACGCAGGGAGGTCGGCGGACTTCGCCGACCCCTTCTCGGTGCCCAGCGAGCGGAAGCCCTCGAAGTACTTCGGCGAGACGGGGATGTCCGCCGACGTGAAGCCCTCGGGCATGTCGTCGTAGTCCTGCGGGACGTGGCCCTCCGGCCAGCCGCGGACGGTGTCGGGGACGACGTAGTACCACATCGCGTCCCAGAGGGCGCGCTCGTCGAACTGGAGGATGGAGTGGACCCGGTCGTGGGGCGGGTACTTCTCGGAGTCGTGGCGCGGCGAGAAGAACGTCTCGTTCGCGCGGGCCTCCTGCTCGTCCCAGCGGACGCCCGAGAAGATGCCGTCGAACCCGTGTTCCTCGATGACGTGGTTGAGCGCGACGGTCTTCAGCAGGTGGTTGCCGCCGAGGCTGTCGGCCTCGAAGCGGAACGTCTCGCCGTCGTGGTCCGCGCGCCTCAGTTCGCGCTGGTTCGCCTCGGTCAGCGAGGCGACGGGGACGTCGTCGCCGGGCGTGTGCGAGGTGAACACGGGGTCGTCGTTGCGCGCGATTACCAGGTCGAGGTCCCAGTTCTCGGCCCACTCGTGGACGAACTCCGTCACCTCCTCGAAGTGCTGGTAGTGGTCGATGAACACCACGGGCGGCACCTCGAAGCCGTGTTCGCGGGCCACCTCGGCGACGAAGTAGAGCACGAGCGTCGAGTCCTTCCCGCCGGTCCACATGACCGCGGGCGAGCGGTACTGTTCGAGGGCCGTCCGGGTGACCTCGATGGCCTTACCCAGTTTGTCTTCTAGACGTGGGTAGTCCGCGGCGGTCTGGCCGCGGCCCTCGTCGTAGTCGAGCGAGAGGTAGGTGGGGAACTCGTCGTCCATCGGGATGACATCACCGTTCGGCCGTATCTACTTTCCGGCGGTGCTGGTAGCACCCCACACGACGGCGGCGGTCACTCCTCGCGGACGATGACGCCGTGTTCCTCGCGTTCCTCGAAGGTCCGTACCACGAAGTCCACGAGGTCCTCCCGGGGGTGCTCGGCGCTCAGGTGGCGTCGCAGAGCCCCCTCCCGGTCGAACTCGTCCCGGCAGAGGAGACATTCGAGCCGTGGCTGGTACGCGCCAGTGTCAGACATACGTCACACTAACGGAGCTGACGGCAAGAGCTAGCGGGTTGCAGGCGAAAGGCGCTCAGTCCGGCGGTTCCGGTCGATACGGGCGGTAAACAACTGTCCGATAGCGTGTGCGCTCGCCCGTTATCGTCGGCATCCCGACGGGAGCGAGTGCGCCGCCGCTCGGCGCGTGAAACGGGTGAGGAGCGTGTCCTTCGGGCGTCCGTGCTGCCGGGGGTGGACCCGGCGGGGTGGCGACCGGCCGTTCTACATGTAGCCGAGGTCGCGCAGGCGCTCCATCAGGTCCTCCTTGTCCTGGGC
>CAYYSW010000230.1:2632-4627 GCA_964474395.1 uncultured Halobacteriales archaeon | reverse complement strand
GCTGCCCTGGGCGGCATCGGACTCGTGGCGCTCGGGAACCTGTCGCGCTACCGCCGAACCGGCAACAAGGGCTGCCTCGGACACTTCTTTGTCGACGCCGAGGAGCTCGAGATCCACGAGTGGCTGCTGAACCGCGCCGGCATCGCCGTGTTCGCCCTCGGCATCGCCCTGGCCGTCGCCCTCTGAGGCTGAACAGCAGAGCAGCCAACCCGGAGGACGACCGCTTCGGACCGCCGGGTGACAGGGCGGCTGGTTGCTGCTGAACGATCATCGCTCGCCGACACCAAGGACCTCTACGTTGTGGAGCACTGACGAGAATCCTTCCGCTGGCCACCGACGACGCGGGACGTCCGTGCGTCTCTGGAAGACCGTGTCCGCCGTTGTGGTCATGCTGGTGGCACTCGCCGCACCGGCGGCGGCGCAGGAGGCGGTGAACCTTGCTGACGTGGGTGACGGTCGGTGCACCCCGGATCCAGTCGCCCCCGGCGCGACGACCGACTGCGCCTTCGACCTGGCTCGTTCGGCACCACTTGATCCCGACGGCGGCCCCTACGTGTTGGAGTTCGGATCGTCCGCGCGCTCCCAACCGCCGCACTGCCACGTCGAGGCTGACCAGTTGCGCTGTCCCGATGTGCGTGTGGGCGCATCAGGCCCTGATGCCGGTCCGACACGATCGGCCACGCTGGCGTTCGGGGACCAGCGCCGACAGCAGGCCGTGACCGTCGAGGTGGTGGAGCCCAGCCGCCACGGGCGACTGCGGATCGCCGACCACGCCGTGGTCACGCCGGGCGTGCCGCTGCGCTACGCCACGCCCGAGGCCCTGACGGACGGCACGTGGCTGCAGGTCACACGCCGCTACGACACCGAGGTCGTGGCCACGCTCGAGGTCGAGAGCTCAGGTGGATGGGACGAGGACCCGCTCGAAGTGCCCGCCGATCGCCTGGGGCTGGAGGCCGGCAGCTACCGGCTGCGTGCGTGCCACGGGCCGACCGAGGAAGGCTGCCAGCAGTCAGGGCGGTCGACCACCCTGCAGGTGATCGACCAGCCGCTGGAACCCCTCGTGGTGGGGCACAACAGGGCCAGCGCAGACCGCATCAACCTGGTCGTGGCCGGATACGGGTTCGACAGCGCGCGCGCGTTCACCGACATCGCCACCATGGCACTGGACCCGACCGACGCTGATCCCGTCCTCACCGATGAGGACGGAGTCCGTCTCGATCCCGATCGTGCACGGCAGGCGGTCAAGGCCGACCAACGTGTCGACGTCAACTTCGGGTTCTTCGCGATCGGACCGTTCGACGAGCACGTCGACCGGTTCAACCTGTGGTTGCTGCCCGACCAGCTCGACGACCCGGATTCCCTGCGCCATCCCGGCGCGGGCGATGCCCCGCCATGGGTCGACGGGTTTGCCGTTGACGGCCATCAGCTGGCGAACGTCTCGGTGGTCACCCTGGCGCAGGACCCACCGGGCGCCGACCCCGGATCACACGCCGCGACCAATCCCCTGCATGAGGTCCAAGGGCCCGTTGAGCGCGACGACAACAGCGAGGTGGCCTTCTCCGGCTCCACGACGTGGCTCAGTCGTGAGGCCCCACAGCGGGACGTGACCACGGTTGCGCACGAACTCGGCCATGCCCTGTTCGGCCTGCGCGACGAATACCGGGAGCCGTCGTCGCCCGTTCCCCACTACGGCTACCCCAACTGCGCCCAGTCGCGCGACCAGGCCGAGCAGTGGTGGGGCGACATGGTCGGACAGCTGGACCCGATGGCTGAGCGCTACCGGGAGGTGGTCGAGACCTACCAGCCCCTTCGAGACATCAGCGACGACCTGCTCGCCCAGTGGGCCGAGGTCGGCATCCACGAACACCCCTGCGCCTCGGCCACCGACGCACCGCCCTCGTTCGTGCCGACCCAGCGCGGCCTGATGGCCTACGAGCTGCCGATCCTGGGCTCAGTCAACCGCGCTCGCGCGGAACAGATCCTCGGCCTCTTCTC
>CAYYSW010000230.1:0-2532 GCA_964474395.1 uncultured Halobacteriales archaeon | reverse complement strand
CGATCCTGGGCTCAGTCAACCGCGCTCGCGCGGAACAGATCCTCGGCCTCTTCTCCGACACTCCCAGAGACGGTGCCACCACGCAACCCAGTCCCGACCCCACACCCAGCCCGACCGCGACGAAGACCACCGTCCCCTCGCCCAGCCCCAACGACGAGACGACAGCCGCCCCGACACCCAGCACCGCACCAGACGACGAAGCGCAGGGCTCCACTCGATGGACGGCCTCTCAGGTGGCCACCAGCGCACTGCTGATCGCGGCCGTAGGCCTGTGGCTCTGGAAGAGCCAACGGAAGCAGTGAGCACGATCCGAGTCGCCCGGACCTCCGAGGTAGGTCGTCGTCACGGCGGCCGCCACCACCAGGAGAGACCCGCTGCCTCCCAGACCCCGTGCGTCGGGTGCTCGAGTCGACTGCGCTGCAGCAGCTGCGCCGCGACGGTCAGCCCATCGCGGCCGGACACGCGGACGAGCCTCACTGCCATGATCGTCACCTCGCCACGCGGTAGCGGAGGTAGACGAACCTGGAGTTGAAGGTTCGGGTTTCGACCAGTTCGAGATCCACCCGTCGCTCGCTGCGGGGGAAGAACGGGATGCCACCGCCGACCAGCACCGGATGGACCATGGCTCGGTACTCGTCGATCAGACCCGCCGCCGCCACCTCGGCGGCGAGCGTCGCACCGCCGATCGCGATCGCGCCCTCGCCCGGCTCGGCTCGCAACCGCTCGATCTCCTGCGCTGGGGTGCCGGAGGCCAGGCGGGCGGTGCCCTCCACCGCTGACAGCGTCGTGGAGAACACGACCTTCGGCAGGGCCTTCCAGAGCGCGGCCCATTCCAGCTCCGCCTCGTTGAGCGTCTGCTCCTGCTCCGCGGTCTCCCAGTACAGCATGGTCTCGTACAGCCGGCGTCCCAGGAGGTGGACCCCGACCTGCCGGAGGTCATCGAGCCAGAAGCGGAAGACGTCGTCGTCGGGCGCCGTCCAGTCGAAGCCTCCGTCGGGCCCGACGATGTAGCCATCGAGGGAGACGCCCATGGCGTAGGTCACGTTGCGCATCAGCAGGTCCTCGACTCAGCTGCGTGCGACCTCGGTGAGGCGCTCCAGCGACGTGCGCAGGCTGGGCCGCTTCACCGGGACGCGCACGACCCAGTAGAGCAGGCGCTGCACCGGGCGCAGCTCGATCGGTTCGACGTGCCGGGTGACTCTGCATCCGGAGGTGGTGGCGGCGAGGTCGAATCGGTGGCGCCAGTGGCCCGTCTCGTCGGTCACCTCGAACGCGAACCGTGCCGGAGGCGTTGCCTCGGTGACGACGAGGTCGGCCGTGAAGGACGCTCCCTTGGCCCGGGCGGTGGTGCGCCACGTGTCGTCGCTCACTGCCTCGACCGTCAACTCGTCCGCGGCCCACTGCGGATGGGTGGCGATGTCAGCCACGAGCGCATAGACCTCGTCGACCGAGGCGTCGATGGTCGTCGACGCTGAGTAGCCCGCCATGCGCACCTCCAGCTGTCGCAGGGAGTGTGCCGTCTGGCAGCGGGGATGCTGCCCGTACGGCGCCGGCCACGGGCTCTCGGGTGACCTGCCCGTCACTCCCCGCAGGGGGAGTGCTGCGTCCGGTCACTGCTCAGCGTCCGGCGGGACGACCGGAACGTGGTCGTCGCCGTCGCGACCAGCACGAGGCCCAGGACGAGCAGGCCGGGGGACGGGTCCGGGAGGGACGACACACCGGTCGCGGATGCCGCGAGCTGACCCTCCAGGCTCTCCGCCTGCTGGTCGGAGCCTGCCCCGGTGTCGCGAGTCCCCGTCGTGTCCGCGGTCGGCTGGGAGCCCTGGACCGGGTCGCGGTCGGGCGCGTCGGACGTCCCGGCCACCACGTCCGACCTGCCGGCGTCGCCGGGCGTTCCCTCGGCGGTCGCGGCGCGCGAACCCTCACCGGCGTCACCGGCGTCCAGCGCGTCGGCCACCGCCAGGTACATCGCCTCGAACTCCTTGGGTGCGATGCTGTCCACCGGGTCGTTGCCGAACCGCAGGCCGACCATGTCGAGGTCCGGCGCGACGCTGATGCGCTGGTGGCCGTAGCCGGCGGCGTAGGAGCCGTGCGACCACTCGGGCCACATGTAGCCGCGGGGGCCGCCGGTCTCCTCGGAGTAGTCCCAGGACGCCTCGACCCAGTCCTCGGGCACGACCTGCTCGCCGTCGAGGTTGCGGCCGCCGTTGCGGAACAGCTCACCGAAGCGCACGGCGTCCTTCGCGGTGGCGAACAGCCCCATGGAGGCGAACGTGTTGCCCTCGCGGTCGTGCATGACCAGCGCGTCGTCCTCCATGCCGGCCGGACGCCAGATCTTCTCGGAGAGGATCTCGGCGTACCGCTGGTCGTAGACGTTCTCGAGCAGCCAAGCGAGCATCTGCGTGTCGCCGCTGTTGTAGCGGTAGAACTCGCCGGGCTCGGAGACCCGCGTCAGCCGCAGCAGGTAGTCGTCGCGGGTCATCCCGTACAGGCCGTTGGTGTGGAAGTCCATCCCCATGAGGATGAGCTCCT
>CAYYSW010000229.1:0-4627 GCA_964474395.1 uncultured Halobacteriales archaeon | reverse complement strand
TCCCATTTCTGTGCGACGAACGCACGTGAGGAGCCAGAAATGAATAGCGGTCGGTTTGAACGAACGAGCGACCGAAGGGAGCGAGTGGCGTTCAATGTCCGGGCGGTCCCACTCGTACTCGTTCTCGGCGGCGCTACGCGACACGCGGGGGAGGTCGGGCCTCGGCCCCGGCGACTCCGCTATCGCTGCCTGACGGGACCGGGCCGTCGGCGTCGGTCGCTCGTCACTTCGCCCGGCGCCGCGTCGCGTCCGACGCTCGGTCGCGGCTGTTCTCGTCCTGGTCGTCGATGCGGTCGCTGGCCTCCTCGCCCGTCTTCTCGATGCGGTCGCCGGCCTCTTCACTCGCCGTTTCGAGGCGGTCACTGGCCTCCTCACCCGCCCTCTCGATACGGTCGACCGTCACCTCCGTCGCCTCCCCGGTCCGTTCGGCGACCGTCCGTCCGCCCCGGCGGACCCGGGCGGCGGCCCGCGCGGCTACCTCGTCGGTTCGCTCGGCGACTCGGTGTGTCACCTCGTCGGTCCGTCCCGCGAGCCGACGGGTCATCCCGCCGGTCCCCCGGCGGACCCGTCCGGGGGCGCCGACGAGTCGCTCGCCGAGCGACCCGAACCGGTCCCGGAACGCGTACCCGGCGGCGAATGCGGAGACGCCCACGAGCCAGCCGCGACCCGGCGTCCCGCTGTCGGCGTCCATCCGCCGTTCGAGGTCACTCACTCGCCGTGCTAGCCGCTCGTCGCTCTCGCCGCCCCGTATCTCGATACGGTCGGCCCCCGCACCCGGCCCTCGCTCCCCCCGGATGCGGTCGGTGGCCCGCCCGACGCTCGCGCCGAGCGGTCCGAACCGGTCCCGGAGCAGGTACCCGGCGGCGACGAGGGCGGACGCACCGAGCAGTCGACCGTAAGCGTCGTCGGTCCCCCGTCGGGGACGTCGGTGGCTCGGGCGCGTCTTCATCATCCGTCGGGTGTCGTTCGATACCTCTTTCGGCGATTCCATAACGGTCTATCATTGGCCGTCCGAGGAGATAACGGGTCGACTTGCGGTTCCCGTCGGCGTACGTCGAGCGGGGGCTCCGACCGGCCCGTCCCCCACTCGAACGGGCGCGGATTGCCGGTACGTAGCGGCCCCGAGGCCGAACCGATGGGGCATCATGGCTAGCTACTAAGTGCCCGCTGGCGGTACTGTGGGCAATTGATGGACCCCGAGTTCGCCGTCGTCGCCGCCGCGGTGGCCCTCCCGTTCGTCGCCGCGCTGGTGACGCCGCTGGTCTACCGGGGACTCGGGGACCGGACCGGGTACTTCGGGGCGCTGGTCGCGGCCGCCTCGTTCGTGCTCGTGGGCACCCAACTGGGTGCCGAGGGGACCGTCGCCGTCCCCTGGATCCCGTCGCTCGGGGTCGCCGTCCGGTTCACCGTCGACGGGTGGTCGCTCCTGTTCGCGTTGCTGGCGAGCGGCGTCGGGGTCCTCGTGTTCACCTACTCGGCGTCGTACATGCACGGCGAGCCGAACCTCGCGCGGTACTACGGGGTGTTGCTGGCGTTCATGGGGTCGATACTCGGTGTGGCGTTCGCGGCCGACATGGTCGTCCTGTTCCTGTGCTGGGAGCTGACGAGCCTCTGTTCGTTCCTGCTCATCGGCCATCGAACCACGGCCGACGAGTCCCGGTACGCCGCCAGGATGGCGATGTTCGTCACGGTCGGGAGCGGGCTCTGTCTGCTGGTCGGGCTGTTGTTGCTCGCGGTCGCCGCCGCCGGACCGCTGGGTGGGATCACGTTCGACCTCGCGACGATACTCGAACGCCGCGAGGCGGTGGGGGCGGCGCTGCGCGAGACCGGGCTGTTCGTCCCCGTCCTCGGGCTGCTCGCCGTCGCCGCCGGCGCGAAGTCCGCGCAGGTCCCGTTGCACTTCTGGCTCCCGAACGCGATGGTCGCGCCGACGCCGGTGTCGGCGTTCCTCCACTCGGCGACGATGGTCAAAGTCGGCGTCTACTTCGTCGGGCGGGTCCGACCCCTGTTCCTGGGGCCCGAGTGGACGACGCTGTTCGTGGCGGTGGGGTTGACGACGATGACCGTCGGCGCGGTGCTGGCGGTCGTGGCGAGCGACAGCAAGGAGCTGCTGGCCTACTCGACGGCCAGCCACCTCGGGTTGCTCGTCGCCGCCTTCGGGTTCGGAACCCACTACGGGCCGGAGGCGGGGAGCTTCCACCTGCTGAACCACGGTCTGTTCAAGGCGTCGCTGTTCCTGGTCGCCGGTATCGTGGTCCACCAGGCGGGGACGCGCGACCTCAATCGACTCGGGGGGCTCTGGCGGGAGCTCCCGGTGACCGCGGCGGTCACCCTCGTCGCGGCGCTCTCGATGGCCGGGCTCCCGCCGTTCAACGGGTTCTACTCGAAGGAGCTACTGTTCAAGGCGGCCTACGAGACCGCGACCGGGAGCGGCGGGCTCGCGTGGGTCTATCCGGCGGTCGCCGTCCTCGCCAGCGCGCTGACCGTCGTCTACTCGCTGCGGTTCCTCTGGATGTTCGTCGGGCGACGGCCCGACGAACTCGACGTCGAGGGCCGCCCGTCGGCCGGGTTGCTCGCGCCGGCGGCGGTGCTGGCGCTGCTCGCCCTCGTCGTCGGCCTCGTCCCGCACGTCGCCATCGACGTCGCGGTCCAGGCGGCCGCCGACGCGACGTCGGTCGGCGACCACGACCTCCACGTCGGCATCCCGACCTCCCTCACCGGTCCGGCCGTGATGTCGCTGCTGACGTTCACGCTCGGCTTCGTCGCGTTCCCGGCGCGCGACCGCCTGCAGTCAGGAGTGAACGGGGTCGTCGCGGCGGGGACACCCCTGTGGCCCAATCGCTGGTACGATCGATTCGTCGATGGGACCGAAACCGCCAGCGCCCGGCTCGGGACCCTCGTCCACGACGGGGCCCTCCGGACGTACGTCCGCTGGACCATCGGGGGGGCCAGTGCACTCTCGTTGGGCGGGTTCGCGGCGACCCGGGTTGTGGGGTCGGGGGCCCTGGCGACGGCGGCCGTGGACGTCCGGGCTGCGGTCGCGCTCGTCCTCGTGGTCGCACTCGTCGCCGGCGTGGCGATACTGACGGCGCCGTCGCACGTCGCGGGGGTGCTCACGCTATCGATACTGGGGTTCATGATCGCCGTCTTCTACGTGCTGGCCAGCGCGCCGGACCTCGCGCTGACCCAGCTCATCGTCGAGACGCTCGTCCTGCTCGTCTTCCTCCTGGTACTCGACCGGGTCCCGGAGTTCTACACCGACCTCCGGGCCCGGGCCACCGTCGTGGACGCGGCGGTCTCGATCGCGGTCGGCGCGGCGGCGTTCGTCGCCGTGCTGGTCGCCGCTCGGGGCGCGGCGGAACCCCCGACGGCCATCGCGGAGTACTACGTGGCACAGGCCGTTCCCGAGGCCGGGGGGACGAACGTGGTCAACATCGTGCTGGTGGACTATCGCGCGTTCGACACGCTCGGCGAGAGCTTCGTCATCGCCATCGCCGCCATCGCCGTTATCGTGCTGCTGACGATGCGCGACAGGGGTGAGACCCGATGACGACGACGATAACCCGGACGACCGTCCGCATCGTCGTCCCCATCGTCCTCGTCGTCGCGATACTGCTGCTCGTACAGGGACACAAACTCCCCGGGGGCGGGTTCATCGGCGGCGTCCTGACGACGACGGCACTCGCCCTCGTCTACGTGGCGTACGGGCTCGACTACGTCGAGATCGGCGTTCTGGGCCGGGACACGGAGCCGGGACCGGGGGTCTTCGACCGCCGCATCGTCACCGCCTACCAGCACCTGTTCGTCTTCGGGCTCGCGGTGGTCGTGGCCAGCGGTGCCGCGGGGCTCATCTTCGGGGAGCCGTTCCTCACCCAGACGTTCGTCATCTTCCACGACGTGCCGGTGTACCACGAGATCGAACTGGCGAGCGCGCTGGTCTTCGACATCGGCATCTACTGTACCGTCGTCGGTGCGCTGCTGACCGTCATCTCGGTGGTGGGCGCCGAATGACCGGACCGTCGCCCGGCCGCACGCTGTCGGAACCGGTCGCGAGGTGGGGACGATGAGCCTCGCGCTCGCGACGGTCGTCGGGGGGCTGTTCGCGCTCGGCACGTTCCTCTTGCTCCGGCGCGACCTGGTACGGGTCGTCTGGGGCGTTGCCATCCTCTCGCAGGCGGCGAACGTCTACCTGATATCGATGGGCGGCATCGCCGAGGGGACCTTCGAGCAGGTACCGATCCTCGCGACGCACGGCGGGGAGGTCCCCGAGCCCACCGACCCGGTCGTGCAGGCGCTGGTGTTGACCGCCATCGTCATCAGCTTCGGGACGACCGCGCTGGCGCTGGTCCTGTCGTATCGGGCCTACGAGGAGAACGAGACCGTCGACGTCCAGAGGTGGCAGTGATCGTGGCGCCGACGCTCGTCGTCGCCCCGATGCTCGTCGCGCTGGTGAGCATCGTGGCCGTGCTGACGGTGCGGCGCTGGCCGGGCGTCCAGCGGGCCGTGAGCGTCCTCGGCGGGGTGGCGTACGCGGCCGTCGTCGGCCTGCTGGCGTGGCGGGTCGTCCTCGGCCCCGGCGGTCCGGAGACGCTGGTCTACCAGGTCGGCGGCTGGCCGGCGCCGTTCG
>CAYYSW010000228.1:0-4633 GCA_964474395.1 uncultured Halobacteriales archaeon | reverse complement strand
AGAAAGGGGACCCGGCTCGTCATCGCCGCCGGCAACGACTCGGCCGACCTCCAGCACGACAGGAACTTCATCAGTCTGCCGAACGAGGGCGCGCAGGCCCTCAGCGTGAGCGCGACCGGCCCCATCGGGTTCAAGTGGGGCGACGAGGGCCTCGAAGCGCCGCCCGAGAGCCCGGCGTTCTACACGAACTACGGCACGAACGCCATCACGCTCGGCGCGCCGGGCGGTGACGCCGACCTCTACGCCATCGGAACGGGTGTGGACTGGCAGTACGACCTCTTGTTCAACACGACCTCTGACGTGAACTACAAGCGCGCGGACACGGACGGCGACGGCGAGGAGGAACCCGTCGAATACCTCGGCGCGGAACCGTCCTACGGCTGGAAGGCCGGCACCTCCATGGCCGCGCCGAACGTCGCGGGCGCCGCCGCGCTGGTCAAGAGCGCGAACCCCGACTACGACGCGAACCAGGTCGAGGCGGCACTGAAGAACGCCGCCGAGGTCCCCGAGGGCTACGAGAAGGCGTACTACGGGGCCGGGTTCCTGAACATCCTCGACGCGCTGTAAGGCGCCCCGTTCCCGATTTTTCAGGCGTGCCGGTCGACGAGCGAGCGCAGGGTCGCCTCGTCCTCGACGCCGACGACCTGTTCGACCAGCTCGCCGCCGGCGTAGAGCTGGAGGGTCGGGACGCCGCGGATGCCCTGTCGCTGGGCGAGCGCCTGATTCGCGTCGATATCGACGGTGGCGACGAGCGCCGGCGAGTCGGCGGCCAGCCTCGCCACCGTCGGTTCGAGCATCTTACAGGGGCCACACCAGTCGGCGTAGTAGTCCACGAGCACGAGGTCGCCGCCACCGACCAGTTCGGCGAGGTGGTCGGCTCCCTCGACCTGGATCGGTTTCGTCGGAACGTCCGGCGCGTTCCCGGCCTCCACGAGCCGGTCCCGTTTCCGTCGGCGGATGGCCTCGAGCTCGTCGTCGGTGTCTCTCATGCGATAGGTAACCCCCCGAGACTGGTTAACCACGATGTCGGCGTGCGTGTTTCGGGCACAACCGCTCGGCTCGGCGGCGAATCGAGACCGGAGCAGACGACGATACCGATGAATAGGGAGGGGAGTCACCCCTCGAAGTCACCGCCGGTTCGGGCAGAGCCGACGGTGGGTGCGCGCTCCCGCGCGCGATGCCGGGCTGTCAGAGGCTTCCGGCGAGTGGAGTCTTCGGCGTAGACCATTATCAGTTCATCCCCTGATTCCTATCTCAGGCGGAGGTTTTTAGTATATGAATTTTTCGTCCACTTAAGTACAGGCACGGTTCTTCACAGGCTTCTTATGAGTCCGGGCTGAACGCGTCAGCATGGAACAGGGGGATACCGGGGAGGTACTGGACCTCCTGGCACGGCGGGCACCGGTACTCCGGGAACTCGCGGCGGGGCCGGTCAGCAAGGTGGAACTCCAGTCGACGCTCGACGTCTCGCGGTCGACAGTCGACCGGGCCCTGCGTGCCCTCGAGCGTGCCGAGTTCGTCGAGCGGGACCGGAACGGCTACCGCGCGACGCTCTGTGGCCGGGTCGCACTGGAGGCCCACGAGTGCTTCGAGTCCCGACTGTCGGGGGTGTGCGCCATGGCGGACCTGCTCTCGACGCTCCCGGAGGACGCTCCCTTCGCCCCCGCGATGGTCGCCGGGGCGGACGTGGTCCGTCCCGGTCCGGCCGACCCCCACCGGCCCGTCGAGGCTATCTGCGAGGTGGTCGAGTGGGCAGACCACACGCGCGGGACGGTCCTGGGTGTCTCCGACCAGTTCGTCGACGTCTACCGGGAGAGTGTCCTCGACGGGGCGTCGCTGTCCCTCGTCTTCCCCCCGACGGCGCTCCAGCGGCTCCTCTCGCGCTACTCCGACGGTCTCGAAGCGGTCGTCTCGACGGGACGGGTCGAGCTCCGGGAGTCGACGGAGACCCCACCGTTCGCCCTGAAGATACACGAGCGGGACGACGAACGAGTGGTCGCGCTCGCCGTCTACGGCCACGACGGCCTCCGGGCGCTGATTCGCAACGACGCTCCAGAGGCCGTCCGGTGGGCCGAATCGCTCTTCGAGGACATCTGGGCCGACGCCGACCCGCTTCCCCGCTCGTGACACTCCATCAAGCGTTAATACCCCCCCGCCCCACGGCCCGGGTATGGACCAGACGCCCCAGGAGATCACGTCGCTCGTCGGCCGCGAAGTCTACTCGAACAACGGCGTGTTCGTCGGGCAGGTCGAGGACCTCCGCCTCGACCTCGACACCGAGACGGTGACCGGCCTCGCGCTCGCCGACCTCAACGACGAACTGTTCCGCGACCGGGCGCGGGGCGCACGCGGCGTCATCATCCCCTACCGCTGGGTCCGGGCGGTCGGCGACGTCATCCTCATCAACGATATCATCGAGCGGATGAAACAGCCCGAGGAGGAGGCGGCGGCCTGAGGCGTTCCCGGCACCACGACGACCCTCGCTTCCCGTTCTCACATTTGCCGCGCCCAGTAGCGTTACCTCCGCCTCCGACCGACGAGGTGGTATGGACGAACACGACGGGACGCTCCCGGCGACCGCTCGGGTCGGCCGCGTCGCGCTTCGCGTGGCAGCCCCCGACGACGTCGCCGCGTTCTACGAGGACGTGGTCGGCCTCGCCGTCGAACACCGCTCGCCGGAGCGGGTCGTCCTCGGTGCGGGCGGCGTCCCGCTGCTCGAACTACACGCCGCTCCCGACGCCGCCCCCCGCGGGCCGGACGAGGCGGGCCTCTTCCACACCGCCTTCCTGTTCCCCTCGCGGGCGGCCCTGGGCGCGGCGCTCGAACGGGTCGAGGCCGACTGGCGACTCGACGGCGTCTCCGACCACGGCGTGAGCGAGGCGCTCTACCTGTCGGACCCGGAGGGAAACGGCGTCGAGCTGTACTACGACCGGCCGACCGAGGCGTGGCCACTGGGGGACGACGGGCGCGTCGAGATGTACACCGAACGACTCGACCTCGAGGACCTGCGCGCGGCGAGCACCGGGGAGAGGATGGCCCCGGCCGGAACGACCGTCGGCCACGTTCATCTCGAAGTAACCTCCCTCCCCGCGGCCCGTTCGTTCTACGCCGATACCCTCGGGTTGCGGGTGCGACAGACCGACGACCGCTCCGCGCTGTTTCTCGCAGCCGGCGACTACCACCACCACCTCGGGGCGAACGTCTGGAACGGTCGGAGCGAACCGCTCGGCGGGCGCGGCCTCGCCTGGTTCGAACTCGTCGTCCCGGACGACGGGGCGATGGACGCCGCCCGGACCCGCCTCGCCGCCGAGACGGACGTCGGGGACACCGACGACGGCATCGAGGCGACCGGTCCCGACGGAGTCCCGGTCCGACTGCGGGTCGAGTAGGCTCCGACTACCTGCAGGTTCCCCTCGCTCTCGGTCGTTTTCGGCCGTGTCTGTGCGGCGCGGGTGGCGGCGTCAGTTGCCGTTGCTGTCGCTCGTCTCGACGCCCATCGCGTTGAACAGTTTGCGGCGGACGGCCTCCTCGGTCAACTGGAGGAGGGTGTCGCGGTTGTCCTCGCTCGTCTCGATGCCGGTGAAGATGCCGAGCGGTATCTCGACGGTGGCGTCCGTCGAGTGGCCCTTCGCCTCGCCGATGTCGCCGAAGGCGTCCTCGAGGACGCCGCCGATGTTCATACGGATGTCCTTCGAGCGGGCGGCGAGGTAGATGGTGTTCTCGGTGATGGCGAAGACGGCGGTGGTGGTGATGCCCTCGAGGTTGAGGAGATGCTGGGCGGCCTGTGCGAGGGCGTCCCGGTCGCGGACGAACCCGGCGTTCGAGACGAGATGCGAGCCCTGCACCTCGCGGTTGCGGATGGCTTCCGCGAGGACGTCGAGCGTCTCGGGGCTCATCGAGGGCGACTCGACCTGCTCGAGCGTGTCGTGGTTGACGAAGGGGTAGAGGTAGGCGGCGGCGGTGAGGTCGGCGGGGGTCGTGTCGCGCTTGAAATCGAGCGTCTCCGCGCGGATGCCGTAGAGGAGGGCGGTTGCGACCTGCTCGGAGAGCTTGATGTCGAACTCCTGGATGTACTTCGTCAGGATGGTCGAGGAGGAGGCGATGTTGGGTCGGATGTCCTCGAAGCGGGCGTCGTACTCCACCTCGGGTTCGGCGTGGTCGATGTAGACGTCGACCGGTCGGTCCACGGTCGCCTCGGCGGCCTGCGAGTGGTCGACCAGCGCGATGGTGTCGTACTGGTCGAGTTCGACGTCCCCCCGCGAGATGAGGTCGATGCCCAGCAGGTTGACGAACGCGCGGTTCTCCTGGATGCCGATCTCGCCCTCGTAGATGATGTCGGCCTCGACGTCCCGCGAGGCGGCGATAGCCTGGAGGGCGACGGCGCTGGCGATGGAGTCGGGACTGGGACTCGGGGAGGTGAGGATGGCGAGCCGTGTCCCGGCGCCGTCGATGACCTCCGCGAGCTTGCCGGTCTTGAACTCCAGTTCGCCGGTCTCCAGCGCGCGGAGGGCGGAGTCGGCGATGACCGCCGAGGGGTTGATGACGACGTCCGCGCCGAGGTCAGAGAGGTCGTCGGCAGAGACGGGGTCGGAGGCGCGCGCGACGATGAACTGCTCGCCTCCGCGGTCGCGGA
>CAYYSW010000227.1:0-4654 GCA_964474395.1 uncultured Halobacteriales archaeon | reverse complement strand
CGCACCGACGCCGACGACATCACCCTCACCGCCGACCACTTCGAGGCCGCCGTCGAGGACGTCGAGGCGGGGCGGGACGGCGGAACCGACACCTCGGCCGGGTCGCGGCTGGCCGGCGGGGGCGGCAACTGACGACGTCGGGACGCCGGTGATCTACTCCGGTCGCGCGCTCCCCGCCCGGTCGCGTGGGGCGTGCCCGTACGTCCGGAGAACCCGCCGCTCGACGAGCGCGACGGCCCCGTACAGCCCGAGTCCGAGGGCGAACAGGACGACGAGCGCCGCGAGCAGGACGTCGGTCTGGACGTCCTCCAGCGCGAACAGTATCAGCGCGCCCAGCCCCTCCGTCGAGACGACCCACTCGGCGACGACGCTCCCGACGACGCCGAGGGTCGTCGCCTGCTTCAGGCCCGCGAAGGCGTCCGGGAGCGCGTGGGGCACCCGCAGGTGCAGGAACGTCGCCAGCGGGCCGGCGTCCACGGACGCGAACAGGTCGCGATGTGGCTCGGGCGCCCGCTCTAGCCCCGCGACGGTGCTCACGACCATCGGGAAGAACGCGACCAGCGCGACGAACAGCAGCCCCGTCGTCGCTCCCGTCCCGAGGTAGATGAGCAACACCGGCGCGATGGCGATCTTCGGGAGGACGCGCGCCGCGACGAGATACGGCACCAGCGCGCGGCGGGCGAACGGGACGTGGACGACCAGCACCGCGAGGAGCGTCCCGACGAGGACGCCGAGGCCGCCCCCGAGGACGACCCGGCGGAACGTCGAGAGCGCGTTCGCGGCGTAGAGCGCGGGGCTGTCGAGCAGGCGTCCGCCCACGGCGACGGGCGACGGGAGGACGTAGGGGGGAAGTCCGAACGCGACCGTCGCGGCCCACCAGCAGGCGACTGCGACGGCCAGCGCCGTCCCGGGGAGGGTCACGCTCGGGGCGGGGACGCGTTGCGCGACGCTCACGGTCCCTCACCGTCGGTGAGCGCCGCCCGGACCGTCGCCACCTGCTCGCGGAAGGCGGCCGCGTCGAGGACGTCCCGGTCGCGGGGGCGGGGCAGGTCGATATCGAACTCGGCGACGAGTCGCCCGGGGGCACCACGGACGACGAGACAGCGGTCGCCGAGCAGGACCGCCTCCGGGATGCTGTGGGTGACGAACACGACCGTCTTCCCCGCCTCCCGCCAGACGCGGCGCACCTCGACGCCCATCGTCTCGCGGGTGAGTTCGTCCAGCTCGCCGAACGGCTCGTCCATCAGGAGCACGTCCGCGTCGAGGTGGAGCGCGCGGGCGATGGCGACGCGCTGGGACATCCCACCCGAGAGCTCCGAGGGCCGGGCGTCCTCGAACCCCGCGAGCCCCACCCGGTCGAGCAGTTCGCGGGCCTCCTCCGGCCGGGGGTCCTTCCCGGCCAGTCGCCGGAGGAAGGTGACGTTCCCCAGCGCGGACTTCCATGGGAGCAGGGTGTGGCGCTGGAAGACGAACCCGACGTTGCCGAGCGACTGCGCCCGCTCGGGCGGGTCGCCGGCGACCCGGACCGTCCCCGTCGTGGGCGCTTCGAGGCCGCCGACGGTCCGCAGGAGCGTCGTCTTGCCACAGCCGGAGGGACCGATGACGGTCACGAACTCCCCCTCGGGCACGTCGAGCGAGACGCCCTCGACGGCCGTGACGTCGCCGTAGGACACCGTGAGGTCCGCGACGCTGATGGCGCTGGTAGCTGAACTCACGCCGGCCCCTCGACCAGTCCGGTCTGCCGGAGCGCGGTCGTCAGCCGCCGCCAGTCGTCGGGGCGGTGCCACCCCCAGCCGTTGTCCTCGACGGCGCCGCTGCCCCCGAAGCGCTCGACGGCCTCCCGGAGGTCGCCGACGGCCCGACCCGTCGTCGCGCCGCCACCGTCGTCGCCGACGGCCGACTCGACGGCCCGGACTGCCCGCTCGGGGTCGTCGAGGACCACCTCCTGTCCGCCGAGGACGCCCGCGAGGAGGGCGACCAGTTCGCCCGGTCGGTCCTCGACGGTCCGTTCGGTCGTCACGAGCGTCGGCCCGTACAGCGGGAAGTGGTCGGCGAGCGCCAGCACGTCCACCGTCGCGTCGTCGGGCAGCGCCCGCGGGTCGCGGAACGTCCCCGTGACGACGTCCGCGCGCCCCTCGCGGAGCGCCTCGCGCTCCTCGCCGGCGATGTCGACGACGGTCACGTCCTCGAAGACGCCCGACTGCGAGAGGAACAGGCGGCCGAGCAACCCCATCTCCGAGCCCTCGGGGATGCCGACCCTGCGGTCCCGCAGGTCCTCGACGCTCTCGAAGGGGCCGCCGAACGCCGCCCGGGTGGTGTAGAGGACCGTCATCGCCCGCTGGTAGACGGGCGCGAGGGGGACGAGCGGCGACCCGGCGGTCCGCTCGCCCACCGTCGTCGCCGCGCCGCCGACCGCCACGTCCACCTCGCCGGCGAGGAGCGCCTCGACCGCCCGGCCCGACCCCTCGAAGGGTCGCACGTCCACCGAGAGCTCGCGGTCGGCGAAGCGACCCTCCGCCTCGGCGGCGAGCAGGGGCGCGTGGAGCACGTTCGGCCGCCAGTTCAACCCGACCGCGAGGTCCCCGCCGGCGGGCTCCGTCCCGGCGACTTCGGGGTCGAGTCCCGCCGCCCACGTCTCGTCGGTCACGGCGATCGCCCGTTCGAGGAGGGCGGCGGCGTGTGCGCCGTACAACGCGTCGAGCGTCTCGCGGACGTCGTAGCGGGCCCGCCACGCTTTCGGCGGCCGGCCCGTCCGGTCGCGCTCGACGGTCGTCGAGGCCACGAGCCCGCGGTCGTCGAGCGTCGAGAGGGCGTCGGCGACCGCCGAGCGGCTCGCGCCGGTCCCCATCCGGATGGCGAGGCGGGTGGCGGGGTCGCCGGCGAACGCCGGGTCCGCCGCCCGCAGGAGGAGGTAGCCCAGGACGCGCGCGGCCGCCTCGTCGGTGCCGAGGGCCACCCTGTCGATGAGGGGGCGGTCCTCCGGGGCGAGCACCGGGCACTCGCGTGTTCGCATGGGTGGACGTCGCGGCCTCTCTGGCATAACTCCTTCCCGACGGGTCCGGCGTCCGACCGGTCGCGGACGACCGGGCGGTGACGGCGCCGGGCGGCCGACTCAGTCCGCGCTGACGTCCCGCCCGCCCTCGACGCGGACGAGTTCCTCGACGGGCGGCAGGTCCGCCTCGCTGTCGGTGATTATCTCGATGCGCCGCTGGAGCTTCTCGCTCGCGTACTCGACCAGCCGCGTCTGGTTCACCTCGGCGTCGGGGTTGTCGACGGTGCCGGCGACCAGTGGGAGGAGGTCGCCGAGCGTGTCCTGGACGATATCGGGGTCGACGCCCTCCTCGGCGATGAGCCGCTGGACCTCGTGCATGCCGAAGCCGACGTGCCGACCCTCGTCCGAGCGGATGCGCGTGATGCCCTCGATGAGTCCCTCGAGGTGGACCGGTTCACCCGTCGCGGGCAGGTCGGCGCCGGTCGGACTCCAGGAGGACTGGATGCCGTAGTAGCCCGTCTGGGCGAGGACCGACTCGACGACGAGGTGGTAGTGACAGAACGCCCGGGCGAGCGCCTCGGGGCTGTCGTCCGAGAGGAGCGCGTGCATCGCGTCCTCGGTCCGGTCGAACAGTTCGACGTACGGGTCGGGGAAGTATCGCTCGTCGGTCGGCCGGGTCACCTCGAACCCGCATTCCTCGGCGACGGGGTCGACCACCTCCCGCCAGTAGCGGTCGAAGAAGGCCGTGTGTTTGGCCTCCTCGTAGAGCTGCGAGGTGACGAACAGCTGCTTGTCGACGTCGTCGAGCGCCATCGCGAGCGGCGAGAGGTCCTCCGTGACGGCCTCCTCGCCGGCACCGAACAGCGCGAGGGTGCGCCGGAGCGCGTCGAACTCGGGTTCGGTCTGGTCGCGGGCGACGAGTCGCTCACGGTCCCGTTCGAGTAGTTCGTCGGGGATGTCCTCGTAGGGGTCCCAGTGGCGGTAGACGGCGTTCCGGAAGTAGCCGCCGGCGAAGGAGTCGGGGTCGATGCGCATCTCGCGGTCGGAGTCCTCGATCTGCGTCATACCCCCTGGTAGTCGTAGACAACCATACCCCTTCCGCCGTCCTTCGACGCCTGGTTAAGTGTCGAACGTCGCCGCGGCCGCCACGCCGGCCCTCACATGGACGGGGCAACGGTTGAGTCACCGGCGACAGAGGGGGTGGCATGGTCGAGAACATCCTCGAGACGGCCGAACGGGTCTACGCCGGCGATCGCGAGGTCGCGTTCCGCGAGGTGACCGACGGGGTCTACTTCGAGACGCTCTTCAGCGGCGTCACGGCCTTCGAGACGACAGCGGGGCTCGTACTCGTCGATACCGGACCGGAGTTGCTGTCCCGACCGCTGGCCGAGGCGTTACGCGAGCGGACTGACGCACCGGTCGCGGCGGCGATCTACACGCACGGCCACGTCGACCACGCCTTCGGGCTGTCGGCGTACCTGCTGGACGGGCAGTCGCCGCCCGAGGTCGTTGCCCACGAGGCGACACTCGACCGGTTCGAGCGCTACGAGCGGACCAGCGGCCACAACGCGGCGATAAACGCCCGGCAGTTCGGCGGCACCGTCGACGCGGCCGCTGGGATGGTCGACGTGTTCGGCTCCCCCGACCACCCGCCGACACGGA
>CAYYSW010000226.1:0-4669 GCA_964474395.1 uncultured Halobacteriales archaeon | reverse complement strand
GTCATCAACGGCAACAAGATGTGGATCACCAACGGAACCGTCGGGGACTTCTTCGTCGCCATGTGCAAGACGGACCCCGAGGCAGAGGGCCGCTACAACGGCTTCTCGCAGATCGTCGTCGAGTCCGACCGCGATGGCTTCGAGAGCGAGAAGATAACCGGGAAGCTCGGCATCCGCGCCAGCGACACCGCCGAACTCGTCTTCGACGACCTGCGCGTCCCCGAGGAGAACCTCGTCGGCACCCGCGGGATGGGATTCCTCCAGCTGATGAACTTCTTCGACATCACGCGCACGATGGTCGCCGCACAGGGCGTCGGCATCGCCAAGGGCGCCTGTGACCGCGCGCTGGACTACGCCAAGGAGCGCGAGCAGTTCGGCAAGCCCATCGGCGATTTCCAGGCCATCCAGCACAAGCTCGCGGACATCCACACCCGTACCGAGGCCGCCCGCCAGCTCACCTACAAGAGCGCGTGGTCGGTCGACAACTCCGAGGAGCAACTCACGACGCTCGCCTCGATGGCCAAGGAGTTCGCCTCCCGCGTGGCCGTCGACGCCGCGAACGAGGCCGTCCAGATCCACGGCGGGGCGGGCTTCGTCAACGACTTCGACGTCGAACGCCTCTACCGCGACGCGAAGATCACGCAGATCTACGAGGGCACCACCGAGATCCAGAAGAACATCATCGCCCGCGAACTGCTCGGCAAGGGGTTCTGAGCGACGGTCCTGTGCGAGACGGCGTGCTTCCCGTCGAAGCACACGTCCGCCGACGCCTCCCGTGAGGTGCCGACCGGGGTCACGCTGCGTCGCCCTCGCTCGGGCGGCAGGCTCCGACCTCGAAGAGGTGCCTTTAGTATTCCACGGGGAGTTCGTCGGGTAGACGAGAACTAGATGCGCGAACTCCGGAACATCGGCGGGTTGCATCCCAGCGATTACACGCGTCGACAGTGGCTCGTACTCGGCTACGCGGTCGGACTCGGCGCCACCGTCTCCGTCCTCACGCTCGCGTACTGGTGGGGGATGCGGACGATGGAGAACGAACCCCGGACGTTCTACCGGGCGTTCAACGCCGTCGTCGCGACGATGACGACGACCGGGTACGGCGCCGACGCGCCCTGGCAGACGCGGGAGATGAACGTGCTCATGGTCGTGATGCAGGTCGTCGGCGTCGCCATCGGGTTCATCACGCTGCGCGTGCTCATCATCCCGCTGTTCGAACGGGCGCCGCTCAAACTGGACGACCGGCTCTCACTCAAGAACGACCACGTGGTCATCACGGAGTACGGACGCGACACGGAGGAACTCCTCGACGAACTCGAAGAACTGGGCGTCGGGTACGTGTTGCTCGAACCCGACCAGGAGGAGGCGAAGCGACTCTCCGACGAGGGGTACCAGGCTATCAACGGCGACGCCGAGACCCGGGCTGACCTCGACCGTGCCGGCATCGAGAAGGCGTCGCTGCTGGTCACCGATTCGGGGGACCGGACCGCGAGCATCGTGCTGACGGCACTGGAGGCGAACGAGGACCTGCGCGTCGTCAGTTTCATGCCCTCGAATCGCCGGCGGGCCGCGCTCGAACAGGTCGGGGTCGACCGGACCGTCGCACCGCACGGCTACATCGGACAGCGACTCGCGGAGAAGGCCACGACCTCGTTGTCGGTCGACACGGGCGGGAACGACGAGTTCGTCGTCCGGGAGCTCCTCGTCCGCCGGGAGAGCCCGCTGCGCGGGAGCCGCATCGGCGACTCGCCGCTGTCGGACTACCCGTCGCTGACCCTCGTCGGGGGCTGGTTCGACGGAGAACTCCGGTTGCCGGCGTCGCCCGACGACCGACTCGCCCCGAACACCGTCCTCCTCGTGGCCGGCCCCGAGGACGCCATCGCCGACGCCACCCGCGAGACGAGCGGGGTTCGACGGCCCCGCGTCTCCACCCCGTCCCGTATCGTCGTCGCCGGGGTCGGCGAAGGTGGCACGACCGCCGCCGAGGTGCTCCGGGAACACACGTCCGTCACCACGGTCGACCAGCGACAGGAGGCGGAGCCCGACGTCGTCGGCGACGCCACCGAACCGGAGACGCTCCGCGCCGCCGATATCAGCGATGCCTCGGCGCTGGTCGTCACCGTCGACGACGACGCGACCGCGTTGCTGACCGTCGCGATGGCCCGGTCGCTCGCTCCCGACCTGGAGATTCTGGTCCGCGTCACGGACACGGAGAAGTCGGTCCCCGCCTTCGAGGCGGGCGCCGATTACGTCCTGTCGGTCCAGCGGGTCTGTGCGCGGCTCGTCGCGGCCGAGGTACACGGCGAGCGAGTGATGGACCCCGTGAGCCAGATTCGGCTGGTCCGGGGCGACGCGGCACCCTTCGAGGGGGAGTCGCTGGCGGACGTCCGCCGCAGCAGGGACCGGGAGTGGACCGTCGTCGGCCTCGCCCGCGACGGAACGGTCCACACCGACGGGGAGATGACCATCGAAGCGGGGGACGAGCTGTTCGTCGCCGGGAGCGACCGGGCGATACAGCGGTTCGAGCGGGAGTCGAGGGGCTTCTGAGAGTCCGCGCCGAGGTGTCGCGTGGTTCGCCGGTGCCCGTAAACCGGCTGCCGGTCCGCGGTACCCTCGCCCCGCCCGCTGGGACCGCGTCACTCTTTTTGCCGTCCCACCGAAACAGCGGGGTATGCGCGACAGTACCCGTCGTGTCCGGTCGTCCACACACCGCCCGCCCGTGAGCCCCTGCTGTCGCTGTTGAACGCTCTTCTCGCGCCGTTGCCACGCCGTGACCGTCCCGCTTCCGACCCCAGACCACAGCGACACACCGAAACCAATGTTCGACCGACTCCGCGCCGACGTCCGCACCGCACTCGACAACGACCCCGCAGCCAAGAGCGCCCTCGAAGTGGTCCTCACCTACCCCGGCGTCCACGCCGTCTGGTGTTACCGGGTTGCCCACCGGCTCCTCCAGGGGGGGCACCCGCTGGCCGCCCGTCTGCTCTCGCACGTCACGCGGGGGCTAACCGGCGTCGAGATACACCCCGGCGCCGACATCGGCGAGCGGCTGTTCATCGACCACGGGATGGGCGTCGTCGTCGGCGAGACGGCCGACGTCGGCGACGATGTCCAGCTGTACCACGGCGTCACCCTCGGCGGGAACTCCCCGCGGCCCGAGAAGCGCCACCCGACCCTCGAAGACGGCGTCGTCGTCGGGGCGAACGCGACGCTCATCGGCGACATCACCGTCGGCGAGGGCGCGCGCGTCGGCGCCGGCGCCGTCGTCGTCGACGACGTCCCGGCGGGCGAGACGGTCGTCGGCAACCCCGCACGCCCCGTCGCGAAGTCGCCGGCCGCGGGCGGGGCCGAAAACGAGGGCGACGTCGACGCCGTCCTCGACGGACGGGCACCGTCCTCGGCGTCGACGTCCCCTTCCGATTGCACCTCCGCCTCGACGTCCACCTCCGACTGCCAGGGGTGAGCACCGGGCTCCCGACCCCTGACGAGCGATGCTATCACGTGACGCGAGCCGCTGAGTCCCACGACGGGGGCGGGTTCCGCAGCCCCAACACCGTTTACCGTCCCCGACCTACCCCCGGACCCATGAGTGAGACCACGCGCGAGGGTGGGGTCGACCCCGACGAACGGTTCCCGGACGACCCGACGATGCGCCGGCTCCAGTCGGAGTACGGCCCGGTCGACCTGCAGGACGCCGTCTACGACGACGAGTTCGAGCGCATCGTCGTGAGCGTCATCAACCAGTCCATCTCGACGGCGTCGGCCAACGCCGTCCGGGAGCGGGTCTACGAGGCCCTCGGCGACGACATCTCGCCGGGGAACGTGCTGGCCACCGACGAAGCCATCCTCGTCGACGCCGGTCTCGGGAAACAGAAGACGGGCTACGTCAGGAACATCGCCGAGGCCTTCCAGGAGCGCTCGTACTCCCGCGAGGCGCTCGCCGACCTCGACGACGGGGAGGTCGTGGAGCTGCTGACGGAGATCCGCGGCGTCGGCGAGTGGACCGCCCGGATGTACCTCCTGTTCGCGCTGGGCCGCGAGGACGTCTTCCCGGTCGGCGACCTCGCGGTCCGCCGGGCCGTCGAGGAGCTCTACGGCGAGATGTCGCGGGCGGAGATGGTGGAGTTCGCGGAACGCTGGGCGCCCTACCGGTCGTACGCGACGGTGCTCCTCTGGCGGTGGTACGAGGACGACGACCAAGCCCCCATGGGCTGAGACGTCGCTGACGCGGGGATGGGAACGGGAAACGAGAGCGGAAAACGAGCGGGAGCCGGAGACGACGGCGCTCGGTGACTGACTACTCCTCTTCGAGCATCTCGTCGTCGTCGGGTTTCGGCGAGTCGCTGTCGACGCGGCGGCGCACGTCCACCTGGTAGTGCTGGAGGATGTCCCGCCCGAGAAGCAGCGGGTAGTCCATGTGCGAGCGGTCCTCGACGCTGGCGGTGACGGTGTGCTGGCGGCCGCCGATGCCGATGACGAGGTCGACGACGGGCCGTGCCTTCCCGCCCTTCATGCTCCCGGACTTCACGCGGGTCATGCTCTTGATGGGACCGGCGCCGATGTCGGCGGCGAGCGACGTGTCGATGCTCGTCCGGGTCGCGCCGGTGTCGGACTTCGCGAGCGACGTCGAGGACCCGCTGGTTCCCGAGACGACGACTTCCTCGATGTACCC
>CAYYSW010000225.1:0-4675 GCA_964474395.1 uncultured Halobacteriales archaeon | reverse complement strand
GCGAGGTCGCCGTCGTACTCGTCGATGTACTCGCAGGCCGCCTCGGTGTCCTCGAACGTCTCGAAGTCGGGACAGCCCGGGATGTCGTTGTCGCGCATGAACCGCCGCTGGAAGGCCTTGTCCGTCTCGATGCGGGCCTGTTCGGCGTGCGGGCCGAACGCGTAGACGCCGGCGTCGTCGAGGGCGTCCGCGACGCCCGCCGCGAGCGGCGCCTCGGGGCCGACGACGGCGAGGTCCGCGCCCACCGACTCGGCGTACTCCACGACGGCCTCCGGGTCCGTCTCGTCGAGCGTCTCGACATCCTCGGCGAGGCGCGCGATGCCAGGGTTGCGGTTCGACGCACACGCGTACAGGTCGGTGTCGTCCGCCAGCGCACGGGCGATGGCGTGCTCCCGGCCGCCGCCGCCGACGAGGAGTACGGTCTCGGTCATACGCGGGTGAGGTGGGCAGATGAGTGTAAAGGTTGTTCTTCCGGCGACGGCACCTGTGCACGTCCGTGCCTACATCGGGCCGGCCCGCCCGAACTCGATGACGTTCCCGTCGGGGTCCTGCGTCAGGCCGGCGTGTTCGCCCCACGGCAGTTCCCGGGGGACGGGAACGGCGCCGCCGCCCATCGACTGCTCGTAGAGGCCGTCGAGGTCCTCACACTCGAACTGGAGGTGAAACCCCCCTTCCTCCATCTCCATGAGCCCGAGCCACCCGGAGCCGACCCGCAGGAGCGCCGACTCCCCCTCCTCGTGGACGTACAGTTCGACGCCCGGGACCTCGCGGTAGAACGCGAGCGACCGTTCGAGGTCCTCGACGTGCAGCGTTATCCCTCGCATCGAGACGCCACTTCCCCCTAGCGTACCCATACCACAGTGGAGGGTCGTCACGGGTTAAATACGTTCTCGTGGATTCGAACCTGGAAAAAATCTGTTCGGGGGACAGGTCGTCTCCGACCGGGCACCGATTTAGGGCTCGCGCCCCGACGGTGGGGTATGAGCGAGACCCCGACCGACCGGAACCGCCTGGGCGAGGAGGCCAGCCCCTACCTCCGCCAGCACGCGGACAACCCGGTCAACTGGCAGCCGTGGGACGACGAGGCGCTCGCCGCCGCGAAGGAACGCGACGTCCCGGTCTTCCTGTCCATCGGTTACTCGGCGTGTCACTGGTGTCACGTCATGGAGGAGGAGAGCTTCGAGGACGAGGGCGTCGCCGAGACGCTCAACGAAGCGTTCGTCCCCATCAAGGTCGACCGGGAGGAGCGCCCGGACATCGACCAGCTGTACATCACCATCTGCCAGATGGTCCGCGGGAACGCCGGCTGGCCCCTCTCGGTGTGGCTCACCCCCGAGGGCAAACCCTTCTTCGTCGGGACGTACTTCCCGCCCGAACCGCGCCAGGGGATGCCAGCGTTCGGCGACCTGCTCTCGGACATCGCGGAGTCGTGGTCGAACCCCGAGGACCGAAAGGAGATGGAGAACCGCGCCGAGCAGTGGACGCGGGCCATCGAGGGCGAACTGGAGGACGTCCCCGACCCGCGGGACGTCCCCGACGCGGGGTTCATCGACCGGGTGGCACAGGCGGCCGTCAGGGGTGCCGACCGGGAGCACGGCGGGTTCGGCGAGGGCCAGAAGTTCCCACAGCCGGGCCGGCTCCACGCCCTCATGCGGGGGTTCGACGCGACCGGACGCGAAGCGTACCGCGACGTGGTCGACGAGACGCTGACCGCGATGGCTGAGGGCGGCCTCTACGACCACGTCGGCGGCGGCTTCCACCGCTACACGACCGACCGCGAGTGGGTCGTCCCGCACTTCGAGAAGATGCTCTACGACCAGGCCGAGATCGGCCGCGCCATGCTCGAGGGCTACCGGCTGACCGGCCGCGAGCGCTACGCCGAGGCCGCCCGCGGCACCCTCGAGTTCGTCGGGCGGGAACTGACTCACGACGGGGGCGGGTTCTTCTCGACGCTCGACGCCCGCTCGGGCGGCGAGGAGGGGACCTACTACGTCTGGACGCCCGAGGGGGTAGACGAGGCCATCGCGGACGACACCACCGCCGACCTGTTCCGCGAGCGCTACGGCGTCACCGACGCCGGGAACTTCGAGAACCGACAGACGGTGCTCACCGTTTCCGCGACGGTCGAGGAGCTCGCCGGCGAGCACGACCTGTCGGCCGACGAGGTCCGCGAGCGCCTCGACGACGCCCGCGGGCAGGCGTTCGCGGCCCGTGAACGACGCACGCGCCCCGCCCGCGACGAGAAGGTGCTGGCGGGCTGGAACGGCCTCATGATTTCGGCGTTCGCGGAGGGTGCCCTGACCTTCGGCGGGGACCACGCCGACCGTGCGGCCGACGCGCTCGCCTTCGTCCGCGACCGGCTCTGGGACGCCGACGGGGAAGTGCTGTACCGCCGGTTCAAGGACGGCGAGACGGCCATCCGGGGGTATCTGGAGGACTACGCCTTCCTCGGGCGGGGTGCGCTCGACTGCTATCAGGCGACGGGCGACCCGGACCACCTCGCGTTCGCGCTCGACCTCGGGCGGGCCATCGAGCGGGAGTTCTGGGACGCGGAGGCGGGGACGCTCTACTTCACCGCCGCGGGCGGGGAGTCGCTGGTCGCCCGGCCACAGGAGCGCACCGACCACTCGACGCCCTCCAGTTCGGGCGTCGCCGTCTCCCTCCTGCTCTCGCTCGACGCCTTCGTCCCCCACGACCGCTTCGGCGAGGTGGCCGAGCGCACGCTGGAGACGAACGCGCAACTCGTCGAGTCGAACCCGCTGGGACACACCGGCCTCGCGCTGGCGGCCGACGAGTTCCGCTCGGGCCACGTCGAACTCACCGTCGCCGCCGACGCCCTCCCGAACGAGTGGCGCGAGGCCATCGGACGGACCTACCTCCCGCGACGCCTGCTGACCGTCCGCCCGCCGACCGAGGAGGGGCTGGACCCGTGGCTCGACAGGCTCGGGCTGGACGAGGCGCCGCCGATATGGGCCGGCCGCGAGGCGCGGGACGGTCCCACGGTCTACTGCTGTGAGGACTTCACGTGCTCGCCGCCGCAGTCCGACATCGGTGACGCGCTTGACTGGCGTGGAAACGTCGAGGAGTAACGGCGAACGCGCGCTGTCACGCCCGACGGGGGAGACGCGGCGGGCGGCGGAACAGGCCGTCGGCGACGAGCGCGACGCCGACCAGCGAGGCGGCGGTCAGCGCGCTCCGGGTCGGCACCGGGAGGAACTGGCTGGCCACGAACGCGAGGCAAAACGCCGCCGGGATGGCCGCCAGCAGGAGGTCGTAGCGCGTGAGCGAGGGGACTGCTCGACTGGCGATACCCGCGTCGGTGTCGTCACTACCGGACATGGGACTCACCTCGATACCGAGTACTACTCTCCGGAAGAAAAAACCTGACGCCGCGAGCGGGTCCGTCCCCCTCAGCGCTCGCCGCGGAGGTGCTGGGCGACGAACACCGCGATGGGGACGTCGGCGTCCTCGACGAACCGGAACAGCTCCTCGCCAGCGCGTTCGACGACCACGGTCGGGATGAATTCGACGTCGTACTCCTCGACGCCGGGGCCGACCTTCTCGCCGTCCTCCTTCTCGACGGGGAAGTGCTCGATTCGGTCCTCGCCCACGTCGGCGGCGTCGAGGGCGGCGCCGAAGTCGGGGAGCTGGCTCCGGCAGTCCTTGCACCAGTCGCCGCCCCAGACCTTGTACGTCACGTCGTCGTGCTCGCGCAGGGTCTCGACGGTGTCCTCGTAGGCCGCGGCCGTCCAGACGGGGTTCGGCGACATCGTCTCCAGTTGCATTGGACAGGGGTAGCCGACCGAGCGGTTTAACGCCGACGCTCCCGGTCGGTCCCCGCGCCCGACCCACTCGCCTCCCCGTCGAGTCGGTCGGTCAGCACGTCCCGGAGGACGTGGCGGTGACAGCGCTTCGCGTCGCCCTCGAAGCAGACCAGCACGAGGTCCTCGCCGTCCCGGAGGCGCGCTTCGAGGGTGTCGAGGGCCTCGCGCGCCGCGGGTGAGTCGAGGTGCTCGCGGTAGCGGTCCTCGAAGCCGACCTCCTCCCAGGCGGCGTTGTGTGCGCCCTCGTCGCACATCCCGGCCATCTTGAGGTCCTCGTGGCGTGTCTTCGTCTCGTCGAGGAGGTCCTCGGGCGGGCCGAGTTCCCGGACGGTCTCGTCGGTCAGTGCGCCGAACCACCCCGGCGGACGGCGGACGACGCCGACGAGCGTCGCGTCGGGGAACGACGCCAGTCCGTGCTGGAGGGCGGCGGCGTACGTCTCCCCGAGCGTTCCCGTGGTACCCATGTGCGAGGCGAGTCCCCTCGACCACAAAGGACTGTCGCCGACGTGCGGGCGCCGTACAGGAGGTTGCGGGCTTCGCCACGCCTTTACTGGCGCGGCGGGAAGGCGGGCCATGGACGACAGCGTCCTCGACACTATCGGCTCGCCGCTGGTCCGGGTGGCCTCGCCGTCCGGCGCGACGGTGGCCGCGAAAGTGGAGTCGCGCAACCCCGGCGGGAGCGCGAAGGACCGCCCCGCGATGGCGATGGTCGAGGCCGCCGAGGACGACGGCACGCTCGAACCGGGCGACCGTATCGTCGAGGCGACCAGCGGCAACACCGGCATCGGCATCGCGATGGTAGCCGCCGCGAAAGGGTACGGCTGTACCATCGTCATGCCCGCCTCGAAGTC